>NZ_NCVJ01000006.1:0-200 GCF_002096815.1 Streptococcus mitis | reverse complement strand
AAATTACCAAATGGAAAAGTGATTACAGTAGAAGTTCCAGTTAATGTAACACCTGTTAAAGAGATTGAGACACCAGTCACCTCTACCCCATTAACGCCAGAGGATTACACTAAAGGAATTAAGATTCCAGAAGGTGGCAAGGTCACAAATGTTGAAAACATTCCAGACTTGACAACACCAGGTAAGAAAGATCCAGTTAA
>NZ_NCVJ01000005.1:0-206 GCF_002096815.1 Streptococcus mitis | reverse complement strand
GCGAGCCAATCAGCCTCAACAAGTGCAAGCCAATCAGCAAGCACATCAGCTTCTGAATCAGCCTCAACAAGTGCGAGTCAATCAGCAAGCACATCTGCATCTGAGTCAGCCTCAACAAGTGCGAGCCAATCAGCCTCAACAAGTGCAAGCCAATCAGCAAGCACATCAGCTTCTGAATCAGCATCAACAAGTGCGAGCCAATCAGC
>NZ_NCVJ01000004.1:0-239 GCF_002096815.1 Streptococcus mitis | reverse complement strand
AAAACAAGTGCAAGCCAATCAGCAAGCACATCAGCATCAGAATCAGCATCAACAAGTGCGAGCCAATCAGCAAGCACATCGGCATCTGAATCAGCATCAACAAGCGCTTCTGAATCAGCAAGCACAAGCACCTCTGAGTCAGCGTCAACAAGCGCGAGCCAATCAGCAAGCACATCAGCATCAGAATCAGCATCAACAAGTGCGAGCCAATCAGCAAGCACATCGGCATCTGAATCAGC
>NZ_NCVJ01000007.1:0-683 GCF_002096815.1 Streptococcus mitis | reverse complement strand
GCTGATTGACTCGCACTTGTTGAGGCTGATTCAGAAGCTGATGTGCTTGCTGATTGGCTTGCACTTGTTGAGGCTGATTGGCTCGCACTTGTTGATGCTGACTCAGATGCTGATGTGCTTGCTGATTGGCTTGCACTTGTTGAGGCTGACTCAGAAGCTGATGTGCTTGCTGATTGGCTTGCACTTGTTGAGGCTGATTCAGATGCCGATGTGCTTGCTGATTGGCTCGCACTTGTTGAGGCTGACTCAGAGGCACTTGTGCTTGCTGATTGGCTCGCGCTTGTTGATGCTGATTCAGATGCCGATGTGCTTGCTGATTGGCTCGCACTTGTTGAGGCTGATTCAGAAGCTGATGTGCTTGCTGATTGGCTTGCACTTGTTGAGGCTGACTCAGATGCCGATGTGCTTGCTGATTGACTTGCACTTGTTGATGCTGATTCAGATGCCGATGTGCTTGCTGATTGGCTTGCACTTGTTGAGGCTGATTCAGATGCCGACGTGCTTGCTGATTGACTTGCACTTGTTGACGCTGACTCAGATGCCGATGTGCTTGCTGATTGACTTGCACTTGTTGAGGCTGACTCAGACGCCGATGTGCTTGCTGATTGGCTCGCACTTGTTGACGCTGATTCAGATGCCGATGTGCTTGCTGATTGGCTTGCACTTGTTGATGCTGACTCAGA
>NZ_NCVJ01000002.1:697-1109 GCF_002096815.1 Streptococcus mitis | reverse complement strand
CTTGCTGATTGGCTTGCACTTGTTGAGGCTGATTCAGATGCCGATGTGCTTGCTGATTCTGACGCACTTGTTGACGCTGACTCAGAGGCACTTGTGCTTGCTGATTGACTCGCACTTGTTGATGCTGATTCTGATGCTGATGTGCTTGCTGATTGGCTCGCACTTGTTGATGCTGATTCAGATGCTGATGTGCTTGCTGATTGACTCGCACTTGTTGATGCTGACTCAGAAGCTGATGTGCTTGCTGATTGACTTGCACTTGTTGATGCTGACTCAGAGGCACTTGTGCTTGCTGATTGACTCGCACTTGTTGATGCTGACTCAGAAGCGCTTGTTGATGCTGATTCAGATGCCGATGTGCTTGCTGATTGGCTCGCACTTGTTGATGCTGATTCTGATGCTGATGTGCTTG
>NZ_NCVJ01000002.1:0-621 GCF_002096815.1 Streptococcus mitis | reverse complement strand
GACGTGCTTGCTGATTGGCTTGCACTTGTTGAGGCTGACTCAGAAGCTGATGTGCTTGCTGATTGGCTTGCACTTGTTGAGGCTGATTCAGATGCTGATGTGCTTGCTGATTGGCTCGCACTTGTTGATGCTGACTCAGAGGCACTTGTGCTTGCTGATTGACTCGCACTTGTTGATGCTGATTCAGATGCTGATGTGCTTGCTGATTGGCTCGCACTTGTTGACGCTGATTCAGAGGCCGATGTGCTTGCTGATTCTGACGCACTTGTTGACGCTGACTCAGAGGCACTTGTCGATGCTGATTCAGAAGCTGATGTGCTTGCTGATTGGCTCGCACTTGTTGAGGCTGACTCAGAGGCACTTGTGCTTGCTGATTGGCTCGCACTTGTTGACGCTGACTCAGAGGCACTTGTCGATGCTGATTGGCTCGCACTTGTCGATGCTGATTCAGATGCTGATGTGCTTGCTGATTGGCTCGCGCTTGTTGATGCTGACTCAGACGCTGATGTGCTTGCTGATTGGCTCGCACTTGTTGATGCTGATTCAGATGCCGATGTGCTTGCTGATTGGCTCGCACTTGTTGATGCTGATTCTGATGCTGATGTGCTTGCTGATTGGCTC
>NZ_NCVJ01000001.1:0-1328 GCF_002096815.1 Streptococcus mitis | reverse complement strand
TTCTTGAATTCTGTGATTTGACTTGTTGTGCTGTAGGCAATGGCTTCACCTGACTTACCTGTCACTTCATCTGTTGTGAGAACACGGTTACCGTTGGTACTTACATAACGGATAATAGCTTTTTGAGCATCCTTACGATAAGTAACTGTTTCAACACGGTCTTGATCTTTAGCCTTCACTCCACTTACAGCTGGGATTTCTGATTTATCCGCTGTGTAACCTGCGATAGTTGGAGATACCACTTTATCAAACGTATCATCATTAGTTGTCCAGTCTTGGAAGTCGATATGACCTGTTACCAAGTTGACATTGCTCCAACGTTTGAAGTTTAGAGTTTCAACCACATCATCCTTAGCCTTGCTTCCATCTTCGTAAACGTAATGGATAGTACGGCTAACACTTTCCTTGTTATCCAAGTTTTCAACTGTTCCTGGCCAACGTGGGCTATCTGGTTGTCCTGGATTGACTGGAGTGTTTGGTTGTGGAGTTGGGTTATCTGGGTTAACTGGTTCAACACGTTCTGAAAGGGTTACAGTGTAGACTTGGTCACGTGCTGTATCGTAGTCATAAACCTTCGCACCACCTGATGTGAATTCATCGCTGACAAGGTTATAGCCTTGTTTCTTGAATTCTGTGATTTGACTTGTTGTGCTGTAGGCAATGGCTTCACCTGACTTACCTGTCACTTCATCTGTTGTGAGAACACGGTTACCGTTGGTACTTACATAACGGATAATAGCTTTTTGAGCATCCTTACGGTAAGTGACTGTTTCAACACGGTCTTGGTCTTTAGCCTTCACTCCGCTTACAGCTGGGATTTCTGATTTATCCGCTGTGTAACCTGCGATAGTTGGAGAGACTACTTTATCAAACGTATCATCATTAGTTGTCCAGTCTTGGAAGTCAATATGACCTGTTACCAAGTTGACATTGCTCCAACGTTTGAAGTTCAGTGTTTCAACCACATCATCCTTAGCCTTGCTTCCATCTTCGTAAACATAATGGATGGTACGGCTAACGCTTTCTTTGTTATCCAAGTTTTCAACTGTACCTGGCCAACGTGGGCTATCTGGTTGTCCTGGATTGACTGGTGTATTTGGTTGTGGGGTTGGGTTATCTGGGTTAACTGGTTCAACACGTTCTGAAAGGGTTACTGTGTAGACTTGGTCACGTGCTGTATCGTAGTCATAAACCTTCGCACCACCTGCTGTGAATTCATCGCTAACAAGGTTGTAGCCTTGTTTCTTGAATTCTGTGATTTGACTTGTTGTGCTGTAGGCAATGGCTTCACCTGACTTACCTGTCACTTCATCTGTTGTGAGAACACG
>NZ_NCVJ01000019.1:252214-268937 GCF_002096815.1 Streptococcus mitis | reverse complement strand
TTCAAGAAACAAGGCTACAAGCTTGTTAGCGATGAATTCACAGCAGGTGGTGCGAAGGTTTATGACTACGATACAGCACGTGACCAAGTCTACACTGTAACCCTTTCAGAACGTGTTGAACCAGTTAACCCAGATAACCCAACTCCACAACCAAACACCCCAGTCAATCCAGGACAACCAGATAGCCCACGTTGGCCAGGAACAGTTGAAAACTTGGATAACAAGGAAAGTGTTAGCCGTACTATCCATTACGTTTACGAAGATGGAAGCAAGGCTAAGGATGATGTGGTTGAAACACTGAACTTCAAACGTTGGAGCAATGTCAACTTGGTAACAGGTCATATCGACTTCCAAGACTGGACAACTAATGATGATACGTTTGATAAAGTGGTATCTCCAACTATCGCAGGTTACACAGCGGATAAATCAGAAATCCCAGCTGTAAGTGGAGTTCAAGCTAAAGACCAAGACCGTGTTGAAACAGTTACTTATCGTAAGGATGCTCAAAAAGCTGTTATCCGTTATGTAAGCACTAACGGTAACCGTGTTCTCACAACAGATGAAGTGACAGGTAAGTCAGGTGAAGCCATTGCCTACAGCACAACAAGTCAAATCACAGAATTCAAGAAACAAGGCTATAACCTTGTCAGCGATGAATTCACATCAGGTGGTGCGAAGGTTTATGACTACGATACAGCACGTGACCAAGTCTACACTGTAACCCTTTCAGAACGTGTTGAACCAGTTAACCCAGATAACCCAACTCCACAACCAAACACCCCAGTCAATCCAGGACAACCAGATAGCCCACGTTGGCCAGCTAGTGTCCATGATTTGGATAACAAGGAAAGTGTTAGCCGTACCATCCATTACGTTTACGAAGATGGAAGCAAGGCTAAGGATGATGTGGTTGAAACACTGAACTTTAAACGTTGGAGTCGTATTAACCTAGTGACTGGTCAAATTTTCTTCCAAGACTGGACAACTAATGATGATACGTTTGATAAAGTGGTATCGCCAACTATCGCAGGTTACACAGCGGATAAATCAGAAATCCCAGCTGTAAGTGGAGTTCAAGCTAAAGACCAAGACCGTGTTGAAACAGTCACTTATCGTAAGGATGCCCAAAAAGCTGTTATCCGTTATGTAAGCACTAACGGTAACCGTGTTCTCACAACAGATGAAGTGACAGGTAAGTCAGGTGAAGCCATTGCCTACAGCACAACAAGTCAAATCACAGAATTCAAGAAACAAGGCTATAACCTTGTCAGCGATGAATTCACATCAGGTGGTGCGAAGGTTTATGACTACGATACAGCACGTGACCAAGTCTACACTGTAACCCTTTCAGAACGTATCGAACGTGTAACACCGAAAGATCCTAAACCGCAACCCAACACCCCAGTCAATCCGGGACAACCAAATACACCAAATTGGCCAGGCACTGTTGAGAGAATGGAGAAATTGACTCAAACAATAAGTCGCCGTATTAACTTCCGTTACCTTAAAAATGGAAAAGCTGCATATGGAACAATTGATCAACATATCAGCTATGAAAGAAATGCTCTTGTGAATTTGGTATCTGGTGATATCCATTATGAACAATGGAAGATTACTGGAATTAAGAACCAAGATGTTGTAGCTCCAGTAGCATCTCAACCATCAGTTACGAATAATGGTGAATCAAGAGTTGCTAGATCATCTAGAAGCAGACGAGCTTTGTCAGAAGTAGCTCCAGTTTCAGAGAATCTTTTAGCTACACAAGTTAATAATTCTCAAGTGTCTCCAGTAGGCTTAACTGTGACTGAAAATGGTGAGCGTTCTGTACGCCGTTCATCTAGAGGTAAGCGCGCTGCTGCAGCAAAACCAGATAGTTCAACTAATTCAGAAGCAAATTCATCCGTGAATGCAGTGTTCAAAGCTGTACGAACTCCTGTTACACCAAAATTTTATGCTACTGTAAATAAAGTAGGGACGATGGAGGTTAATCCAAATTCTCCTCAAGATACAGAAGTTAATGTTGACTTGAAAGAAATGGGACGTATTGTAGCAGTCAATAATAAAGGACAATATATCAATAAACAAGGAGAGGTTGTACAAAACATTGAAGACGCTCTCTATAAGTACTATGATAATGATCCAAACGATGCAACAAAAGCAGCAGAAACAAAAATTCCTGAAGCTCCAAAATTCCATGTATTAAATAACGAGCAACCAACTGTTTGGGGATATAATATTGTTGACAAGACAATCGAACCAAATGACGAATCTGATCCTGATCGCATCGGAAAAGATACCTTTGTAACATATAACGAAATTATTGATTCATTAACTAAGGAAACTGAGCAAACTGTAAGCTTTACTGGTGCAGGTTCTGCAACTCCTAAAGATAATGTGCAAAATGATTTTGTCTTCAAGGGATCATATAATGAAGCGACTAAAGAAACAACTTGGGAAAATAAGGACCATACCTATGGAACAGTTAAAGTACCTGTTGTGACAGGGTATTTCGCTGATAAAGCAGAAGCTGGTGCTAAGACAGTTACGCCAGATTTACCAAAAGCAACAGATACAGTTACCTATAAAGCTTTGGGTAAAATCATTCCAGTAGATGCTTCTGGAAATGTAATTGCAAATGCTCCTCAACCCCAATACCTGAATGATGCAAATGATCCTCGTAAAGCTGGAGAAACAGCAGTACCTGAAATTGTAGGCTACAAACCAGAGCGTACAAGTGTTACACCTGAAAACCCAGGTGAAGATACAAAGGTAACTTACGTCAAGACAGAACAAGTTGCAGTTGTTCGTTACATAGATGTTGATAACAAGGATGAAGTCGTTCATACAGACAATATTACTGGTAAATCAGGAGAAAAGATCGCCTATACGACAGAAACTGTTTTGAAATCGTTGCTTGAAAAAGGGTACTTATTACATGAAGATGGTTTCCCTGCAGATGCAACTTTTGATACAGATGAAACAAAAGTTCAAGAATATACGGTTCTATTGAAACATAAGATCACTGTTAAAAAAGATGCTCCAAAAGTTGTGGAAAGAACGATTCATTATGTATTTGAAGATGGTACAAAAGCAAGTGAAGATCATCATGAACAAGTAAGCTTTTCACGTATGCTGAGTATTGATAATGTAACAGGTAAGACTACAAGTACATCTTGGGCTTCTGAAGATGGAGTGACAGGTTTTGACGAAGTGGTATCTCCAACCATCGCAGGATACACTCCTGATCTTGCTAAAGTGGCTGCGGTTCAAGGAATTACAGGAGAAACTGAAAATCAAGTTATAACTGTAACATATAGAAATGTTCAACCAATTCCACAAGTTACGCCAACTCCAATTCCGACTCCGACCCCAACTCCACAAGTTACGCCAACTCCAATTCCAACCTCTACCCCAGCTCCAAAAGAGGAGGAAAAAGAACTTCCAAAAACTGCGGGTCACTCTTCTGGTATGGCTCAAGTTCTAGGAGTACTTGGCCTATTTGCTGGATTCAGTTTAGTTGGAAAATCAAAACGAGATGAATAAAATCAAAACAAAACTCTAGACAACAAAATATTGGAAGTGTAGTGTTTTAGGGAGTGAGAATGTATGTCAATACAGCATCAATTCCACTCCCTTTTTTATCATAAAAAGTTAGAGAGAAAATATATGTATTCAAGAGTAAAACGGAATCAAATGAATAAGGTAAACAAGTATTCCATTAGAAAATCAAGTTTTGGTGCAGTATCTGTTGCTGTAGCTGCCTTGATGGTTTTTGGTACTTATTCAAATGTGAGTGCAGACGAACAAAAAGTAGATTCACATCGAACTGAAAAAGAAGAACAAAAAGTCTCTAAAAAATCAGATGTGACCAAGCAAAAACATTCAGAGGAAAAAATAGCAGAATTGCCTTTCGCTCTTCAAGCTCCAGTTTTGGAAAAAGAAGAATTAGATGTCAATGCCCTTCTAAATAAGGAAGCAGAATCTAAAGTAGCAGCTGAGACAAAAAATTCTGACTCAAAAGAATTCACTTCTAAAGAAATTAAGCCTAGTGAAGAAAAAACTACTTCACCTGCTTCAAGTGAAAAGGTAAAAGAAGAAAAATCAGTCGAAAAAACTACTCTTGATCAGGTTGTATCAGAAGCAGAAGTTTTAAATCAAGTCGCTTTACGTTATTCTCAGGAAGCAGAACGTAAAGCTGAAGAAAAAGCCCTGGTTCAAGAAGCTGTTAAGGCAGCTACCATTCAGATTTCACAATCAAAAGCCTTGTTGAAAGATTCATCTGTTAGTGCAGAAAATCTTAAGACTCAATTAAATCAACTGTATTCAGCTATCGAAACAGTGTATACTGAGTTACAACGTGCAGGATATGGCAAGAAAATTAGCGCTAGTCTATCGCCGACTCAAACACAAGATGTAGCTATCGATAATGGAAATATTATTGCCAGTGGTACAATTGATATGGCAGACCGTGTAACTTCAACAGGTATTGCTGATTATCGCTTCCAATTAAAATTTAAAAATGGTGCCTATCATAAGGGGGATATCTTTACAATTGGTTTGAAGGAATTGCCACAAGATAATAATCTTCCTCAAAAATTGGTTGCTGAAGGTAAAGTTTTTGCAGAACGAGTGAGTCTGGTTCAGAAAAATGATAATGCCAAAGCTGGAAGCCTTTCATATTGGGCTTCACGTGGAGATCGTGACGTTGCTCTGGACACAAAAGAATCATGGGATTTAGTTGACAAAGGAAGTCATATTGAAGCAACTTACAGATTCACTGATGAAATTGAACGCCTAGATGATGTTACTTTTGAACTTCAATACAGAGGTGGAATTCGTTATCCTCGAGTGAACGTGGATAAGTCTGTAACTGGTGTGATTTCAGTTAATGGTCAAAATGTAGTCACTAAGAATTACACTGTGATTAAAACAGATATAGGAGCACCTAAAGTTTATGATACACCAGCTACAGCTAACTTCACAGGTGATGTTATGTTGGATGATGATGGCAGTATCAAAACATATAACAGCACTCTTCGTATCGGAACATGGAAGTCAAACTTTAGTGCAGGAACCCGTTTCACTGTTCGTATCAATGATACAGAATTCAATAAGTTTGCTGCAGTAGGTGAATTTATTGAACGTGGTGCCCACAATGTTGAAATGATAAATACTAGCCCTGATACATCAAGAACAAGGGTAAATCGCCATAATGTTATTTTGGAAGCACCTCGTGAAGAACCAGGTCAACATGCAAAATTTAAGATTCTAAAGGCTGCTGATAATGAATTAACCTTTGAACTCGTTTCTGGAAAGATGTTAGCCGGAAGAACCTATGTATTACGTACAAAAGACTTTGGGGTTGACCGTGTTCCGACAAGTCACACAGTTAATTATCTGAATGAAGCTAGAAATGGTTTTAAATCAAATGTTCCAGGGACATTGACAGTTGTTGATGCCAAGGGTAAAAATCTTACAGATCAATACGAACAAGCTGCTGATTCTGACTGGAAAATTGCCAACCCAGATATGGTTAAAACAGATGGACGCCTTGTCTATGGAGATGTAGCGGTTCGCTTTGTTGATACTCAAGGAAAAATGCTCCTTCCTGCCATTGCAGCGGTGGAAAATGGAGGTATCCTTCAAGACAAATTTACTACTGTAAGACCATCTACCAAAATTGATACTAGCTATGTAGCTACTTTGGAGAGAAATACAACTGAGACAGAAGTTCAAGACAACAAAGGAACTCAAACAACATCTATCACAGCACCTTATTTATTACATTCACCAAATGGTAAATATTATGTCTTCAAAGAGTACGCACAGAATGATCGTTTTTATAGTAATACGAAGACATCTGGTACGATTACACGATCTCAAGCCAACGTGGTAGCTGTGTACGAAGAAGCTAAATTTGGTAAAGTTGATATTCAATATCGTGATAAAACAAGTCAAGCTATTTTAGAAACATTCAATACACCACATGATAAGAGTACAAAACTCATTAACTTGTTGGGGAATAATTATGATGTGACTGCTAAAGTTCCTGAGCGTTTCGAAAAAGATGGTGTGGTATATGTCTTGTCACAAACACCTGCTAATAGTAAGGGACATTTGACACAGGCTGATATCCATGTTGTTTATGATTATGTTGCTCAACAAAAGGCGCATGTTAAATACCTTAATCAAACAGAAACAAGTCCTAAAGTTTTAGGAAATGTGGACAGTGTTGTTGGTCTTCCAGGTGAAACAATTGCTTATAATTCAAAAAATCGTATTAATCAATACCTAAAACAAGGATATGAATTAGTACATGATGGTTTTGCAAATGCTAATGATAAACGCTTTGACAGTGAAAAACAAACTGATCAAGTATTCTCAGTTCAATTAATCGAAAAAGTTGTTACTGTCACAGCAGATGATTCTAAACCAATTGCTGGAAATCCATTGGTGGCAGGAGATGCATTGACACCTGTTTGGCCTAAATCGGTTGAAAACTTAGATACACTGAGAAAAATGACCAAGCAGACGATTCACTACAAATATCAAAAAGATGGTAAACAAGCTTTCAAAGATGTAGTTCGATCTGTAGTTTTTGAAAGAGTGGCGAGAGTTAACCTCGTTACTGGTGTAATTATTTATGATAATTGGAAAATCACAAGAATTGATGATAAACCAGTAGCGTCAGTAGATACGACTGTTCATAAACCAAATGTCACTCCACAAGGAGTAACAACTATTGTAGCAACTCCTTCTAGTCTAGGTAATGGAATTTCTATCAAACCAGTTTTGACTGTTCCGAATCCAGTTGTTGCATCATCACCAATTGTTGCAAAACCCGTTGTACCGGTCAAACCAGTAACACCGGTTAAACCAGCAGTGTCAACTCCGGTTAAGCCAGCGCCTGTAGTTCAACCAAAACCAGTAACACCGGTCAAACCAGCAGTGTCAACTCCGGTTAAGCCAGCGCCTGTAGTTCAACCAAAACCAGTGATACCGGTCAAACCAGCAGCACCAGCACCGGTAACACCGGTTAAACCGGCAGTATCTACTCCAGCTACACCAACACCTGTAGTTCAACCAAAACCGGTAGCGACTACTGATTCAAAACCTAGCTTAACTCCAGCTGAAGCCTTGGCTTCAATTAAACCAACAGATTTTTCTTCACAAACATCTGTTAATAAGAAAACAGAGACAAAACCTGTTCCTGGTGGAGCGGCTACGACTACAACTACAACGACAACCACTGTTACCTCAAATGCAGCAACAGCGGGTCCAACAACACCAATTGTCACTATCACAACAAATGAAACCGAAACTCATTCAGAGGTGACAAGTGTCATTCATACTGGCACTACTAGCCATACTCATGTGGTCGGAGTGGTTACAAAACCAAACGTAATTGTTACTCATCCAAAACCAAGTGTTCAGCCTAAACCGCATTTAACGAGACCTCATCATGGAACAGTACACCATGTTCCTTCGCGTCCAGGTAAACAAGTTAAACCGATTAGAACTGGACCAGGAACTCGTGGTCATGCTAGAAGACATCGTTAAATTAAAAAAATGTCAATACTGATTTAACTAATAGGATAGTGTTAGATAGCACAAAAAAATGAGCAACTTTTAATTTAAAGTTGCTCATTTTGATATTAAAGACTTTTTAAACTATCTATTTTTTACTGAATTGCTGCGACCAAGTCTTGAGCTTGTTTCTCAAGTGAGTTTAGGACTGATTCTTCGAGAACCAATTTTCCATCTGCCCAAGCAGAGTCATTGACACGTGCAGCAGTGAAATCACCAACGACTTGTGTACGGATAAATGGCAAGAGGTCTTTGTAGATTGCGAAAAGTTGATCGTGACCTGCATTGGCTACAGATGATACGGTGACAAACTTGTCTTGAAGGGCAGAAGCGCCGCGTGTATCAGACAAGTCAAGGGCACGAGATAGCCAGTCGAGCAAGTTCTTCACTGTTCCAGGTATAGAGAAGTTGTAGACTGGAGAGAAGATCCAGATAGCATCCGCAGCGAGAACCGCTTCACGAGCAGCAGCTACAGCTGGATGAGTTGGTACTTCAAGATCTTGGCTAAAGAGGGGAAGGGCTGAATAATCGAGGTAACTAACTTCTGCTTTACCAGCAAGTGCTTTCTCAGCTTCGAGGGCCATTTGGTGGTTGAAAGAACCTTGGCGTAGTGATCCGACGATAAATAATACTTTTTTAGACATGATATGTCTCCTTTTTCTTAAATTTCCGAGAACTCTCTCGTTGTTATGGAATATATTACAACAATCCAAAACAACTTGCAAGAAATCTGCTCAGACTTTATTTGAAAATTATAAAATTACTGAAACTCTAGTCACTTGCGACTGGAAAAGTAAGAACTGTTTTTTGGATTCTGGTTTGCTTTGAAGGAAGAAATAAAGTGCGATTGTTCTTGCATTCACTTGTAATAAAGCCCAATAGATGGTAAAATAGACGAGTGAAAAAAAGACAAAATAAAGCAAAAAATAATCTACTGTGGCAGTATGGTCTAGGGATGACGATTTTGTTTGTGGTTATCAGTGCTTCCTTTCTGTATCTGGTTTCTCTCGGCATGAAACCCTATCAAACAGCTAAAAGTGAAGGAGAAAAATTAGCTCAGCAGTATGCAGGATTAGAGCAGGTTGATCAGGTTGATTTATACAATGGCTTGGAATCTTACTACAGCGTTCTTGGACGTAATAAACAGCAAGAAACGCTTGCTGTCCTGATTGGGAAAGATGACCATAAGATTTACGTTTATCAGCTAAATCAGGGTATTTCACAAGAAAAAGCAGAAGCTCTTTCTAAGGAAAAAGGAGCTGGCGAGATTGACAAGATTACCTTTGGCCGTTATCAAGACAAGCCAATCTGGGAAGTCAAGTCAGGCTCTGATTTTTATCTAGTAGATTTTGAAACAGGAGCATTGGTCAATAAGGAGGGCCTATGAAACTATCCAACCGTGTTTTAGAAATGGAAGAAAGTGTCACTTTAGCTAGTGATGCGAGAGCAAAAAAATTAAAAGCTCAAGGTAAGGATGTCCTTTTCTTGACCTTGGGACAACCAGATTTTCACACTCCTGAAAATATTCAGGATGCAGCAGTTAAAGCTATTCGAGAAGGACAGGCTTCCTTCTATACAGTAGCTTCAGGTCTACCAGAATTAAAAGCTGCGGTGAATACCTACTTCGAGCGCTACTATGGCTATTCTGTCGCAAGTAACGAGGTTACCTTTGCTACAGGTGCCAAGTTCTCCCTCTATACTTTCTTTATGGCTGTAATTAATCCTTTAGATGAGGTTATTATTCCAACTCCATACTGGGTTAGTTATGGAGATCAGGTCAAGATGGCAGAAGGGATTCCAGTTTTTGTTCAAGCTAAAGAAGACAATGATTTTAAAGTTACGGTGGATCAACTAGAACTAGTTAGGACAGATAAGACAAAGGTTTTGGTTCTCAATTCACCATCTAATCCGACTGGTATGATCTATACTCGTGAAGAATTACTAGCTATCGGAAATTGGGCAGTTGAGCATGACATTCTGATTTTAGCAGATGATATATACGGTCGCCTTGTTTATAATGGAAATGAATTTGTTCCAATCTCAAGTCTATCAGAAGCAATTCGCAAGCAAACCATTGTTATCAACGGTGTATCTAAGGCTTATGCCATGACGGGTTGGCGAGTTGGTTATGCGGTAGGTGATCCTGAAATCATTGCAGCTATGAGCAAATTGACAGGTCAAACAACTTCTAACCTAACTGCTGTTTCACAATATGCAACCATGGAAGCCCTAACTGGACCGCAAGATTCTGTGGAAGTTATGCGTCAAGCATTTGAAGAACGTCTCAATACTATCTATCCACTCTTGTGTGAAGTCCCTGGTTTTGAAGTTGTCAAACCACAAGGAGCTTTCTATCTCTTTCCAAATGTCAAAAAAGCTATGGAGATGAAAGGTTATACGGATGTGACTGACTTTACAACAGCTATTCTTGAGGAAGTTGGTTTGGCACTCATAACAGGAGCAGGCTTTGGAGCACCAGAAAATGTGCGTCTCAGCTATGCGACAGACCTAGACACGCTTAAAGAAGCAGTTAAACGCTTGAAAGAATTTATGGAAAAATAAAAGAAAAAGAAAAGGAAAAATAATGACAAAACGTGTAACGATTATTGATGTAAAAGACTATGTTGGTCAAGAAGTGACGATTGGTGCTTGGGTTGCCAACAAATCAGGAAAAGGAAAAATCGCCTTCTTGCAATTGCGCGATGGAACAGCCTTCTTCCAAGGTGTGGCCTTTAAACCAAACTTTGTAGAAAAATTTGGTGAAGAAGTGGGGCTTGAGAAGTTTGATGTCATCAAACGCTTGAGCCAAGAAACGTCTGTTTATGTGACAGGTATTGTCAAAGAAGACGAACGTTCTAAGTTTGGCTATGAGTTGGACATTACAGACATCGAAGTGATCGGTGAATCTCAAGACTACCCAATCACACCAAAAGAACACGGAACAGACTTCTTGATGGACAACCGTCACTTGTGGCTCCGTTCTCGTAAGCAAGTAGCGGTGATGCAAATTCGTAACGCTATTATCTATGCAACTTATGAGTTCTTCGACAAGAACGGCTTCATGAAGTTTGATAGCCCAATCCTTTCAGGAAATGCGGCTGAAGATTCAACTGAACTCTTTGAAACAGACTACTTCGGAACGCCAGCTTACTTGAGCCAATCAGGTCAGCTTTACCTAGAGGCAGGTGCTATGGCCCTTGGTCGTGTCTTTGACTTTGGTCCAGTATTCCGTGCTGAAAAATCAAAAACACGCCGTCACTTGACTGAGTTCTGGATGATGGATGCTGAGTACTCATACTTGACACATGATGAGTCGCTTGACTTGCAAGAAGCTTATGTAAAAGCTCTTTTACAAGGTGTTCTTGATCGTGCGCCTCAAGCCTTGGAAACATTGGAACGTGATACAGAACTCTTGAAACGCTACATTGCAGAGCCATTCAAACGCATCACTTATGATCAAGCCATTGACCTCTTGCAAGAACATGAAAATGATGAAGATGCTGACTACGAGCATCTTGAGCATGGCGATGACTTTGGTTCACCGCATGAAACTTGGATCTCAAACCACTTTGGTGTGCCAACATTTGTCATGAACTATCCAGCAGCTATCAAGGCCTTCTACATGAAACCAGTTCCTGGAAATCCAGAGCGCGTGCTTTGTGCAGACTTGCTTGCTCCAGAAGGCTATGGAGAAATCATCGGTGGGTCTATGCGTGAGGAAGACTACGATGCCCTTGTAGCTAAAATGGATGAACTTGGTATGGATCGTACAGAGTATGAATTCTACCTTGACCTTCGTAAATACGGTACAGTTCCTCACGGAGGATTTGGTATCGGTATCGAACGTATGGTAACCTTCGCAGCAGGAACAAAACATATCCGTGAAGCCATTCCATTCCCACGTATGTTGCACCGTATCAAACCGTAAATAAAAAAGTTATTATAATAAAAAGAAGGGTAATTCCTTCTTTTTGTATTTTGGGTACAAAAATATTATACAAAAAGCGAGAATATATAGATCTTTTTGGTTGACTAGTGTTAAAAATATATGATAAAATTGAATGATGAGTATTGTGTTGTAGTTTCGTTAAAGAAGCCTTTCTTTAGCAGGATAGGCAGGGGATATGAAGGACTTCAACCGTATTCTAAATCAACATATATATAAATAAGGAGAAAACATGTATTCAAGAATGGAAAAATACCATGGTAGAAGAGCCCAGCGCTTTTCTATTCGTAAGTATAGTTTTGGTGCCGCTAGTGTTCTATTGGGAACTGCTCTTCTTTTAGGAGCAAATGCTGTTAAAGCTGATGAGACAAGTACTGCTTCTACAAAAACTCCAGAAGTTACAAATTCTGATAAACAGAAACCTGATTCAGCCATAACAACACCAGTTGTTGAGGAACTTCCAGAATTAAAGATTGATGCTGTAAAAGCAGATGAAAAACCTGAAGTAAAAGAAGAAGTTAAAACTGAAGCTAAACCTGTAGCAGAAAAAGAAGTTACCGATAAAGCTGCAACAGAAAAATCTGATAAAGAGCAAGCTGATAAAAAAGAAGCAGACAAAGAAAAAACTAACAAAGAAACATCTGAAAAAGCTGCAACAGAAAAAGCACAAGATGAAGTGAAGACAGTTCTTACTCAATTGACTTCAGAAGCTGATGTTATGGGCACAGTAGCCTCAAACTTCTCAGATAAAGAAGTGAAAGATGATGCATCTAAACAAAAATTATCAGCTGCAATTGCTACAGTGAAGCTTGAAGCAGTAGCGTCTAAAGGTTTACTTTCATCTGATGCTTCTAAAGACCAGATGGTAGCTCAAGTGAACCGTCTTTCTGCCGCAATTGAAGCAGTTTATGCTGAAATGAAACGTGCGGGTCATGCAGGTAAAGTTGAAGCTGTATTAGATGGTGCAGCAACTCAAGACCAAAAAATCGTAGGTAAAGATGTTGTTAAAGATGGAGAAAAAGTTAAATCTATAACAAATGGTTATATTACGATGAATGCTGATAATACAGCTCCTAAAGCATGGGGATTTGATTCAACAATTGATACTACAGATTTACAAGCAGGTTCAATTACAAAAATCGAAGTTACAAACTTAGCTGAGTTTGGTGCTGCCTTCCCTGCAGGAAAAGAAATTACTGCAGCAGATGGTACTGTAATCGGTAAAGTTAAATCTATCGACTATAGAACATCAACAGGAAACAACAATAACAAATCTGTACCATATTGGGCGCAACGTACACAACGTGGAATGACTTATGATCAGCGTGTTGCTGAACAACCAGCTGTTGCTAATGAAACGGGTACATATACTTACAACATTGAGTGGAACGCGAAAGTGAAAGATTATCCTGTTGTTTCATTTGGTGCTGAAAACTTATCAGGTGGTGGATACTTAGCTCCGCAAATCTCAAAAGATACAGATTATAAAGCTACTATTAAGATCGATGGCAGAACAGTTGTTGAACATACCTATACACGTAAAGGTCAGCAAGCAAGTTTCTCAAAACAAGGAACATCAGCTTCATTAAGATCAAATAATGGTTTAGGATATGTTTCTAATGAACTGAAAAGTAAGAGTGATACTCTAGAGATTAATACAGATTCAGACATCCGTTATGGAGTAGGGTCTAAATTTACTATTAAACTACCTAATTCTGAATTTACAGAATTCAAAGAACTTCAAGGAAGTACTAACTTTGTAAATGGTCTAAATACAGCTTCAACTCTTAACCCTAATAAAGGAGACAGTATTACCTACCGTCTTGCTAACCGTTGGGCAAACGTTAAAGCTAATGAAAATAATGTTTGGATTCTTCAAGATGGTCGTGAAGGTGGATTTACATTAACTCCAAAACTAATCTCTCCAACAGAATTAGAAGTAACTGTAACAGAAGGATACATCCAAGAAGGTTCTAATATCTCGTTATCTCTTCAATCTTTAGGTGTAGAGAAAGTTATTAAAGATAAAACTTTAACAAGTGAATTCTCTAATGTTACTTATAATGAATTTGGACTTATTACAGGTGGAACAGCAGGGAATGATAAAACAGCAGCTACGTTAACGGTCTCTGGTGGAACATCTATTAGTGGTGAAAAAGAAGATGTAACTACAACAGTTGCAAATGGTTGGGAAATCAATGCATCTGGAACACCTCTAGGAGAACCACCAACAGGAGCAGTAGTAATTGGACTTAAAGATCTTGAGACTGGTAAAATTATAGGGCATGCTACTACTAAATATGATGGTAATCGTCCGTTAAATGAAGATGGTACAAAGGATAATACTAATGTCCTAGGTAAAAAATACGATGTATCTGACTATATTCCTCCATTAATAAAAGAAGTGGATGAAGAAGAGTACATCCTTGCAGACATCCCTACAACAGGAATTGAAGGTACATTAAGTGTAACGAACACTAGAGCTCGTGATTTATATTCTACTGAAGAATTGAAAAAGAATGGACTTAATGCTTCAGCTTATGTTACGCCAGTAGATTACAATTATGTTAAGAAAACAAAAGTAGAAGAAGTAAATCGTACAATTAAGTATGTTTATGCCGATGATGCACCAGGTCTTGCAGGACAACAAGTATTTGATCCAACGACTCAGACTGTAAGCTATAAAGGAACTGTTAAGACAAATGCTGAGGGTAAAGCAGTAATTGGTTCAAATGATAAACCAATCTACATTAACTGGAAAGGTATTGGAGATACAAATCTTCCAGAAGTAACAGTACCTCAAAAAGAAGGATACATTGCAAGTGTAGAAAAAGTTCCGGTACAGCCAACAACTGCAACAGATGAAGATTACGAATATGTAGTAACTTACTCACCAATCCAAAAAGCTAAAACAACATTTGTCTACCAAGACAAAGATGGTAATGTTAAGCAAGTGGAAGGTAACACGCCAATCTCTGAAACAGGTAAAGGTGGAGACAAACTTACA
The DNA here is from genome assembly GCF_002096815.1 of Streptococcus mitis. Classification (GTDB taxonomy): domain Bacteria; phylum Bacillota; class Bacilli; order Lactobacillales; family Streptococcaceae; genus Streptococcus; species Streptococcus mitis_AD. Next base: position 254,397 of record NZ_NCVJ01000019.1, on the reverse strand, counting down.
AAAGCAGATGAAATCGCTGCGAGAATCAAAGAAGCTCAGAACAAAGGATATGAAGTAGTTTCTAATACATATCCAACAGATGGAGTCTTTGATAAAGATGTTGACACTGACCAAGAGTTCACAGTAACACTTAAAGAACGTGTTGTACCAGTTACACCAGATCAACCAAAAACACCAGGAACTCCAGTAGATCCAAATAACCCAGACGGACCTAAATACCCAGCTGGCTTGGAAGAAAAAGATCTAAACAAAACAGTAACACGTACAATTACATACGTATACGAAGATGGCACTCCAGTATTAAACGAAGACGGCACTCCAAAAACAGTAACACAAGAAGCTAAATTCACACGTGAAGCGAAAGTTAATTTAGTTACAGGAGAAGTTACATATGGAGATTGGACTCCAGCACAAGATTTAGCTGAAGTTAAATCACCAGTAGTTAAAGGATTCTTAGCTGACAAAGCAAGTGTACCAGTAGTAAACGTAACAGGTGATTCTGAAGATATCAAGGAAGTAGTAACCTACAAATCACTTGGTTCATGGGTACCAAACATCCCAGGTCAACCAACAAACCCAATTAAGTATCCAAATGATCCAACAGATCCAACCAAACCAGGACAACCAACAGAAGTAGTACCATATGTACCAGGATACACTCCAAAAGATGGCAATGGTCAACCACTTAAACCAGTAGATCCAAACGATCCAACTAAAGGTTACGAAGTACCAAGTGTCCCAACTAACCCAGGTGAGGATACACCAATCAACTATGTGAAGGATACGCAAAAAGCTAAGACTACTTTCGTAGATGAAAAAGGAAATCCAATTCCAGGTGTTGACGCTATTACTGAAGAAGGTGACTCAGATACACCATTAACAAAAGAAGCTGATGTAAAAGCGAAAATTAAAGAACTTGAAAACAAAGGATATGAATTAGTATCTAATACATACCCAGAAGGTGGTAAGTTCGATAAAGATAAAGACACTGATCAGGAGTTCAAAGTAACACTTAAAGAACGTGTTGTACCAGTTACACCAGATCAACCAAAAACACCAGGGGCACCTGTTGATCCAAACAACCCAGACGGACCTAAATACCCAGCTGGTTTGGAAGAAAAAGATCTAAACAAAACTGTCACACGTACAATTACTTATGTTTACGAAGATGGAACTCCAGTATTGAACGAAGATGGAACTCCAAAAACAGTAACACAAGAAGCTAAATTCACACGTGAAGCCAAAGTTAACTTGGTTACAGGTGAGGTTACATACGGAGATTGGACACCAGCTCAAGACTTGGCTGAAGTGAAGTCACCAGTAGTAAAAGGATACTTAGCTGATAAAGCAACAGTACCAACTACAAAAGTAACTGCAGACTCAGAAAACACTACAGAAGTGGTAACATACAAACCACTAGGATCATGGATTCCAAACATCCCAGGACAACCAACAAATCCAATCAAGTATCCAAATGATCCAACAGATCCAACCAAACCAGGACAACCAACAGAAGTAGTACCATATGTACCAGGATATACTCCAAAAGATGGAAATGGTCAACCACTTAAACCGGTAGATCCAAACGATCCAACTAAAGGATATGAAGTACCAAATGTCCCAACAGATCCAGGAAAAGATACAGTAATTAACTATGAAGCAAATGACGCTAACCTAGTAGTTAAATATGTAGATGAAAATGGAAAAGAACTTAAACCTACAGAAACAACAAAAGGAAAAGTAGGAGATGAGTACACTACAGAAGGAAAAGTGATTGACGGATACGTATTAGTACGAGTAGAAGGTGAAGCGAAAGGTAAGATTGGTAAAGACGGTTCAACAGTAACTTATGTTTACAAGCCACTTGGTTCATGGGTACCAAACATCCCAGGACAACCAACAGACCCAATCAAATATCCAAACGATCCAACAGATCCAACCAAACCAGGCAAGGATAAACCAGTTCTTCCGTACGTGCCAGGATACACACCTAAGGATAAAGACGGTAATCCGTTGAAACCAGTAGATCCAAACGATCCAACCAAAGGATATGAAGTACCAAGTATTCCAACAGATCCAAGTCAAGATACACCAATCAACTACGTAGCAAACAAAGCTAACCTAGTAGTTAAATATGTAGATGAAAAAGGCAAAGACCTTCTTCCTGCAGAGACTACAGAAGG
>NZ_NCVJ01000019.1:189499-252000 GCF_002096815.1 Streptococcus mitis | reverse complement strand
TAAACCAGTTCTTCCATACGTGCCAGGATACACACCTAAGGATAAAGACGGTAATCCGTTGAAACCAGTAGATCCAAACGATCCAACTAAAGGATATGAAGTACCAAGTATTCCAACAGATCCAGGTCAAGATACACCAATCAACTACGTAGCAAACAAAGCTAACCTAGTAGTTAAATATGTAGATGAAAAAGGCAAAGACCTTCTTCCTGCAGAGACTACAGAAGGTAAAGTAGGCGATGAGTACGCTACAAGTGGAAAAGTTATCAAGGGTTATGTTCTTGTTCGTGTAGATGGAGAAGCGAAAGGTAAGATTGGTAAAGATGGTTCAACAGTAACTTATGTTTACAAACCACTAGGATCATGGGTACCAAACATCCCAGGTCAACCAACAGACCCAATCAAGTATCCAAATGATCCAACAGATCCAACAAAACCAGGCAAGGATAAACCAGTTCTTCCATACGTGCCAGGATACACACCTAAGGATAAAGACGGTAATCCGTTGAAACCAGTAGATCCAAACGATCCAACTAAAGGATATGAAGTACCAAGTATTCCAACAGATCCAGGTCAAGATACACCAATCAACTACGTAGCGAACAAAGCTAACCTAGTAGTTAAATATGTAGATGAAAAAGGCAAAGACCTTCTTCCTGCAGAGACTACAGAAGGTAAAGTAGGCGATGAGTACGCTACAAGTGGAAAAGTTGTCAAGGGTTATGTTCTTGTTCGTGTAGATGGAGAAGCGAAAGGTAAGATTGGTAAAGATGGTTCAACAGTAACTTATGTTTACAAACCACTAGGATCATGGGTACCAAACATCCCAGGTCAACCAACAGACCCAATCAAGTATCCAAATGATCCAACAGATCCAACAAAACCAGGTAAGGATAAACCAGTTCTTCCGTACGTGCCAGGATACACACCTAAGGATAAAGACGGTAATCCGTTGAAACCAGTAGATCCAAACGATCCAACTAAAGGATATGAAGTACCAAATGTTCCAACTAACCCAGGTGAGGATACACCAATTAACTATGTTCCAAATCCTAGGGAAGTAGAAAAACCTGCTAAACCAGCTCAACCTTCTAAACAAGAAACACCTAAATATGTTGAAGGTCAAAAAGAGTTGCCTAACACAGGTACAGAAGCTAACGCTAGTCTAGCATCGCTCGGACTTCTTGGAGCACTAGGAGGGTTTGGACTTCTTGCTCGTAAGAAAAAAGAAGATTAAATCTAATTAGATTTTCTAATAAGAATAAGGAGTTGGATGGAATATCCGCTCCTTTTTCTTATAGTTTGAAACTATAGGATTGCCTAGGAAAGAAGTGTTAGAGGGGACTAACAGTTTTTGGTATAATGGAAGATATTTGAAAGAAAAGAGAAGTGATATGACACAGATTATTGATGGGAAGGCTCTAGCAGCTAAGTTACAAGGACAGCTGGCTGAAAAGACTGCAAGATTAAAGGAAGAAACAGGTTTAGTACCTGGTTTGGTGGTGATTTTGGTTGGGGACAACCCTGCCAGCCAAGTCTACGTTCGAAATAAGGAACGTTCTGCCCTTGCAGCTGGTTTTCGTAGTGAAGTAGTCCGAGTTCCAGAAACCATTACCCAAGAGGAATTGTTAGACTTGATTGCCAAATACAATCAAGATTCAGAATGGCACGGGATATTAGTCCAGTTACCATTGCCAAAACATATTGATGAAGAGGCGGTTTTATTAGCCATTGACCCAGAAAAGGATGTCGATGGTTTTCATCCGCTAAACATGGGGCGTCTTTGGTCAGGTCATCCAGTCATGATTCCTTCGACACCTGCAGGGATTATGGAAATGTTCCATGAATATGGGATTGACTTGGAAGGTAAAAATGCGGTCGTCATCGGTCGTTCCAATATCGTCGGAAAACCCATGGCCCAGCTTCTTTTGGCAAAGAATGCTACAGTGACTTTGACTCACTCACGGACTCATAATCTTGCCAAGGTGGCTGCTAAAGCAGATATTCTGGTGGTTGCAATCGGTCGTGCCAAGTTTGTGACTGCTGACTTTGTTAAACCTGGAGCAGTTGTCATTGATGTTGGGATGAATCGCGATGAAAATGGGAAGCTATGTGGTGATGTTGATTATGAGGCAGTTGCCCCACTTGCTAGCCATATTACACCAGTTCCTGGAGGTGTCGGTCCTATGACCATTACCATGCTGATGGAGCAAACTTATCAAGCAGCACTTCGGACATTGGATAGAAAATAGGAAAAAAGAAGGTAGAATAATGTCTTACCTTCTTTTTATATAATGCAGTCTAAAATGATATGAGTCCATAAACTATAAATTTGAAGTATGAAAATGCTATTAATAGAATGAAATTTGTATTGGAAAGAGTCTAGAATAGAAAGCTACTTTCATTGCACCTATTTCTTTTGAATGAACTTATCTTGCATACCATTTTATTAGGTTAAATTGATGGAAAATGATTGCAATTTTAGGTGTGTTTTGATATATTTAATATATAAAATATATTATCGAACTTGGTACGTGTTTGTGTATTCAGAAGGAGGTCGTTTTTTAAAATAAAGTAAGCGCTTACTTTGTATCAAGAAAAAGAAATGAGGATTTTAATGAACAAAAGACTTTTTGATAAACGTTGTCATTATAGCATTCGTAAATTTGCAATAGGTGCGGCATCTGTAATGATTGGGGCTAGTATATTTGGCATTTCAGCTGTACAAGCTGAGGAAGTGGCTTCATCCAATACTCAAACAGGAGAAACAACTGTTCATCAAGCTCAGCCTTTAGATAAGCTTCCCGATGATGTGGCAGCTGCTATCGCAAAGGCTGATGAGAATGGTGGGCGTGAGTTTGTAAAACCAAAAGCTGAATCGGAAGGAGGAAAAGTTACTAAGGATACAGAACCTACTAAACCTGCTAATGAGGGTAGTCATGAATTAGCTAGCCCTAAAGTGGAAACTCCAAATAAAGTAGAAGAAGGAACCAAGGCTGAGGACAAACAGAAATCTGAAGAGGCAAATCCAAAGCCTGTTGAATCTGCATCAACATCTGGAACAGAACTGAAAGAGGATTCTAAAAAAACTTCTGAAAAGGACCAAGTGAAAGCAGACACAGAGATCAAACCTTCTTCTGAAAAATCGCAAGCACTATCTGGAGAGTCAAACAAAGCTGAAGTTGAAAAGGAAAAACAGCTATTATCGGAGCGAAAACAAGATTTTAATAAAGATTGGTATTTTAAACTAAATGCCCAAGGAGATTTTTCAAAAAAAGATGTGGATGTTCATGATTGGTCTAAATTGAATCTTCCACATGATTGGAGCATTTATTTTGATTTCGACCATAAGTCTCCCGCGCGTAATGAAGGTGGCCAGTTAAATGGTGGAACAGCTTGGTATCGTAAGACTTTCACATTAAATGAAGCAGACAAGAATAAGGATGTTCGTATCAATTTTGATGGGGTTTACATGGATTCAAAGGTCTATGTAAATGGTAAATTTGTAGGACATTATCCAAGTGGCTATAATCATTTTTCATATGATATCACAGAATTTTTAAACAAGGATGGTAGTGAAAATTCAATTACTGTTCAAGTGACCAATAAGCAACCAAGTAGTCGTTGGTATTCAGGAAGTGGGATTTATCGTGATGTAACTCTTAGTTATCGTGATAAAGTCCATGTTGCCGAAAATGGTAATCATATCACTACTCCAAAACTTGCTGAGCAAAAAGAAGGGAATGTTGAAACACAGGTTCAAAGTAAGATTAAAAATACGGATAAGAAGGCTGCTAAAGTCTTTGTGGAACAACAAATTTTCACTAAGGAAGGCAAGGTTGTCTCAGAATTAGTTCGCTCTGAAACGAAGAATTTAGCAGAAAATGAAGTTGCAGATTTCAGACAAACAATCCTAGTTAATAAACCAACTCTTTGGACGACAAAAAGTTATCATCCTCAACTGTATGTGCTGAAAACAAAGGTTTATAAAGAAGGTCAACTAGTTGATGTAACAGAAGATACATTTGGTTACCGTTTTTTCAATTGGACTGCTAAGGATGGTTTCTCTCTGAATGGTGAACGCATGAAATTCCACGGAGTAAGTATTCACCATGACAATGGAGCCTTAGGGGCAGAAGAAAATTATAAGGCTACCTATCGTAAATTAAAACTCCTGAAAGATATGGGGGTTAACTCTATTCGAACAACCCACAATCCAGCTAGCCCTCAGTTGCTTGATGCTGCAGCTAGTTTAGGTCTTTTGGTTCAAGAGGAAGCTTTTGATACTTGGTATGGTGGCAAGAAGACTTACGATTATGGACGTTTCTTTGATCAAGATGCAACTCATCCTGAAGCTAAGAAGGGTGAGAAGTGGTCTGATTTTGATCTTAGAACAATGGTAGAACGTGATAAGAACAATCCGTCTATCGTCATGTGGTCTCTTGGAAATGAGGTAGAAGAGGCAAATGGTAGTCCTCGCTCTATCGAAACTGCTAAGCGTCTGAAGGCTATTATCAAGGCGATTGATACTGAGCGTTATGTCACCATGGGTGAAAATAAATTTAGTCGTGCAGCGACAGGTGATTTCTTGAAACTCGCAGAAATCATGGATGCTGTCGGTATGAACTATGGTGAACGTTTTTATGATGCGGTTCGTAGAGCGCATCCAGACTGGCTCATTTATGGTTCTGAAACCTCTTCAGCTACTAGAACGCGTGATTCTTATTACAATCCTGCTCAAATCCTTGGACACGATAACCGTCCAAATCGTCACTATGAACAATCTGATTATGGTAACGACCGTGTTGGGTGGGGAAGAACAGCTACTGAGTCATGGACTTTTGACCGTGATCGCGCTGGCTATGCCGGACAATTTATCTGGACTGGGTTTGATTATATTGGTGAACCAACTCCATGGCATAACCAAGATAATACACCTGTAAAAAGCTCTTACTTTGGTATCATCGATACGGCTGGTTTACCAAAAAATGATTTCTACCTTTATCGCAGTGAGTGGTATAGTGCTAAAGAAAAGCCAACTGTACGTATTTTACCACATTGGAACTGGACTGAAGAGACACTTAAAGAACGTAAGATGCTAGTCGATGGAAAAGTTCCGGTTCGTACCTTCTCAAATGCTGCAAGTGTCGAATTGTTCTTAAATGGACAGTCGCTTGGTAAAAAGGAATATACGAAGAAAAGGACAGAAGATGGACGTCCTTATCATGAAGGGGCTAAACCAAGTGAATTGTATCTCGAGTGGCTTGTGAAATACCAACCCGGCACACTGACTGCGATTGCTCGAGATGAAAATGGCAACGAAATTGCGCGTGATAGTGTGACAACTGCAGGGGAACCAGCAAGAGTTCGTCTGACTAAAGAAGAGCATGTTATCACTGCAGATGGGAAAGACCTATCCTACATCCATTACGAAATTGTTGATGGCGATGGGAATGTGGTTCCGACAGCGAATAATCTTGTTCATTTCAATCTTCATGGTCAGGGACAAATTGTTGGTGTGGATAATGGAGAACAAGCTAGCCGTGAGCGCTACAAAGCTCAAGCGGATGGAACATGGCAAAGACGTGCTTTCAATGGTAAAGGAGTTGTCATTGTAAAATCAACAGAAAAAGAAGGTAAATTTACTCTTTATGCAGATTCTGCTGGTTTGACATCTGATAGCGCAACGGTCGCAACTGTGTCTGGTAAGAAAGAAAACCGTCACTTTGTAGCCTTTGCTCCTGTAAAAGCAACAACTGATGTTAGCACAAATCCTGAATTGCCTCAAACAGTAACAGCTATTTATAGCGACGGTAGTGTTGAGGAAAAGACTGTAACATGGGACGTGCCAGCTGACTTGCTTAAAAGTGCAGGTGAGAAAAAAGTATCTGGACGTGTAGAAGGTTTGGAAACCAAAGCTGAGGCACTTGTAAAAGTGATTGCCTTAGATAGATGGTTACCAAAAGTTGCTACAGTACCAGTTGGTACAACTGCAGCAGATTTGGATAAAACAGTCACAGCTGTTCTGACAGATGGTAGCTTGATTGATACTGATGTTGTTTCTTGGACCTTGAAAGATCCTGCTGCTTTGAACAAGGAAGGTGGACGTACGGAGGCTACTGGTAAATTGGTAGATGATGATCGTGAAGTAACAGCAACCTTTATCGCAAGCAATAAGGAAACAACAAGTAGCATTACAGGACTTACTGTTGGGGATAAAACTCTTGACAACTTTGATCCTGGCAAGACTTATTATCGTGTATCTCTTCCTTACACTGGAACAATTCCAAATGTTGGAGCTCAGACTACTGGTTATCAAGTAACTGTTCAGCAAGCTTCTGCTGATAATGGTTATCAGGCTTCTGTCTTCTTGAGTGACCAAAAGGGTGACTTAGTTCAAACTTACTTAATTCAGTTTGTGAAGGAAGCTCCTGCCTTGAAACGTTTGGAAGTAGTTGTGGAAGGAAAAGAAACTGCTACTGAAGATCAGGTTTTAACTTATCGTGTCATTGGTAGTTATGAGGATGGTTCTCAAACAGAATTTTCAGCTTCAGATATTCACCTAGAAGCTAAATCATCTGATGGTGGGCATCTTGAGGTGAATGGTCAGAATCTATTGCTCTATACTAAGGGAAGAGTGACTTTGACACCTCGAATCGATAATCAAACAGAGAAAACAGAATCTGTAACTACTGAAGTGGTGATTAAAGAAAATAAAGTTAGCAAGAAGATAGTAAAACTTCATCCAGTATCTGTATCTACAGATATTCATCAGCAACCTAACCTACCTACACAAGTTGGAGCAGAATTTGATAAAGGCTTGCCTCGTAAGGTAGCTGTAACTTGGGACAAGGTAGATGAAAAAGAGCTAAACCGCTATCATAGCTTTACCCTTAAAGGACATGTAGAAGGCACAGACATTGAAGCTCAAGCAACGGTGACAGTTGAAGGCTTACAAGTTGCAGAGGAAGTCAGCCTCACAGTACCTAAGGGTGAGACAGTTCAATTGCCAGCTAATGTTCGTACTTACCATTCTAACGGAACAACTATCTACAAAGATGTGGTTTGGGAACAGGTTCCAGCCAACTTTAGTCAAACTGAAGGGGTCTATGAAATCAATGGTCGTTTAGTGGGTAGCAATCTGACCACTAAAGCTCATGTTCGAGTGTCTAGTCAAGTTGTTGCTGGAAATAATATCTCTAAACAATGGACAGGGTCACAATTGCCAGCTGCCATTGTATCCAATACAGGAGGAGATGATTCAGCTAATACCTTGAACGACCTAACTGTGTCAAGAACGCCAACAGATGCTAAAAATAGATGGACTACTTGGAGAACAAATACTGATAATGACTGGGCTTCTATCTTATTTGGTAATTCAGGAGACTTGACGAAACGTTTTGTTAACAATTTATCAGTTGATTTCTATACTGATGGAGCAATTGGTCTTCCAAAAGAATATGTAGTTGAATATTATGTAGGTAAAGAAATTCCAGATTTACCAAGTGATGTCAGCAATGCTCAGCGTGATACTAATCATCCATTTAATAATCCAGCCAACTGGAAGGCAGTTGAAAACTTACATGCTCCAAGCCAGCTATCTGCAACTCAAACCAATCACTTTACCTTTGACAAGGTAGAAACCTATGCTGTTCGTCTTCGAATGAAAAAGGCTGAAGGTACTGCAGGAGTTGGTCTGACAGAGCTAACTGTCCTTGGAAACAAGGTCTTAAGTGAAACAAGTTCAGATATTTCTATCAAAGTAGATGGCAAGGATCTTGAACACTTTAATCCATCGAAAACAGATTATTATATTCCTCAATCTAGCAAAGAAATCACTGCAACAGCTAGCAACAATGGTTTGGTTACTCTTGTTCCGGCAACAAGTCCAAAAGGTGCGACACGTCTTATTTTGAAGGCTGAAGATGGTACTATTTTAAAAGAATATCGGATCTACCGTAATGATGAAAAAGATACAAGTCTACCTTTAGCAGCTGAAAATGGTGCAACTACTTTGAAGCTCGGAGATACCCTTCAACTTCCATCAGAAGTCACTGTTTATTATCCAACTTCAACTACTTGGACTACAGATAAACTGGCAGTGAAATGGGATGCTATTCCTGAACATGCGACAGAGCATGAGGGAAGATTCCAAGTAACTGGTCATGTCATTGGTACAAATCTAACCACTACCATGCAAGTAACAGTTGTAGCTAAAGGAAATCAAGTCATCTCAGAAAATCCAAGCAACAATGAAACGGATTCTAAAGCCTTTGCTTCGACAACGAACGATACACAAGCAGCTTCACATGATCGAATTTTCTATATCAATGATGGAAAATACAATGAAGATGGACGTTGGACAAACTGGTCTCGTACTCCGAAAAATCAAGAAACTTCTGTTGGATTACTCTTTAAGAAGGATGGAAAAATTACTTCTCAATCTATCGGAAAAGTAGCCATTCAGTTCTTTAAAGATAGTGGCACAGATGCTCCTGAGAAAATGGTTCTAGAAAGATATATTGGTCCAGCCTTTACAGAACCAAGTACGATTTCTCGTTACGAAGAAAATGCTGACCATCCATTCAACAAGGCAGAAAATTGGGCACCAATTCCTTACAAAGCTTCTGGAGAATTAGTAGCTGGGAAACCAATCGAGTTTAACTTTGATCCTATTCAAACGACAGCTATTCGTGCTCGAATGACTCGTAAGTCTACTACTAACGGGCTAGCAGTAGTCGAATTTACAGCCTACTCAGCAGGCAAGGGAGCAGAAGTCGAAACACCATCAGCGACTATTTCAATCGATGGAAAAGCATTGGAAAACTTTGATCCAAATGTGACAGAGTACACCCTAACAACAATGGGAACTAAACCAAAAGTCACTGCGACAACTAGTGGACATGGAGTAGTCACAGTAGTGGATCATGGAAATACAAATCTTCCAACACTCGTTCGTCTTGTTTCCAAAGATGGAAATCTGGTGAAAGAATATCGTTTACACTTTAAGTCTACCTTCCAAACAACACCGACAGAAGGCGTTAAGAACTTAGTTGCAGAAGTACCAAGTTTGGAAATTGAAAAGACTTCACTTCCGTTTAAAGAAATTATTCGTGAAACCCCTGAACTTGCTCAAGGTCAACGTCGTATAGTTTCTGAAGGACAAGCTGGAGAAAAAGTTGACTATATTCAAGTGTCAGGAACTAATAGAACTCTTGTTCATTCTGAAGAAAGAAAGGCTCAAGATCGTATTATTGAAGTTGGAGTGAAAGCATCTATTTCAAGTAGTAAAGGCGAGGAGCCAGCTCCAGTCAATGAAGTTCCAGAATTCAAAAGTGGTGCTAACTTTGTAGAAGCAGCAGTGAACGATGTTCCAGAATTCAAAGGTGGTGCTAACTTTGTAGAAGCAGCAGTAAATGAAGTTCCAGAATACACAGGAATTCTAGCCACAGTAGGAGATCAAGCAGTACCAAGTGTTGAGAAGCCTGAATTTAAGGGTGGCGTTAATGCTGTAATGGCTCTAGAACATAAACTTCCAGAGTACCGTGGTATTCTAGCTACAGTAGGTAATCAACCAGCTCCAACAGTAGAAAAACCAGAGTTTAAACTAAGTTCGTTAGAAAAAGCTCAGACTCCAGAAGCACCAGTTCAAGTTGCCAAGGAAGACAAGAGATTGCCAGAAACTGGTGAAAAACAGTCAGAAACAGCTATTTTCTTGGCAGGTGTTACCTTGGCCTTATCAGCAGCTTTATTAACTGCAAAACGTAAAGAAGACTAGTCTATGCGCCTAATACCATTCTATTTGTATAGATTGGTAGAAGATAAAAAATGAATCGATAAATGAGTCGAATAGATGGAGAGGACCAATTAGGCCTCTCCGTCTTTACTAGTGAAAATGGAATCGTTTACTTTCGTGTTGGGACGAAAGGAGAGTAGAGGGGCTTTGTCCCCTCTTTTTCTATATGAACGAAGAGATTTATATTTAAGATGCAAGGTGGATAGACTTTATAGTATAATGAATAGAGAGGAAAAAACAATGAAAGTGATTGAGCAAGCATTATTAGAAAAAGTCATTATTGAACGTTCTCGTACCAGTCATAAAGGAGACTATGGCCGTTTGCTGTTGCTTGGTGGGACTTATCCTTATGGTGGTGCTATCATCATGGCTGCTTTGGCAACTGTTAAAAGTGGAGCTGGTTTGGTGACTGTTGGAACAGATAGGGAAAATATCCCAGCTTTGCACAGTCATTTACCTGAGGCAATGGCCTTTTCTCTTCAAGACCAGCAACTGTTAAAAGAGCAGTTGAAGAAGGCAGAAGTGGTCTTAGTAGGACCTGGTTTACGAGACGATGCTTTTGGAGAAAATCTAGTCAAACAGATTTTTGCTAGCTTAAAAAAGAATCAGATTTTGATTGTAGATGGTGGTGCCCTGACCATTCTTGCTAGAACAAGTTTGTCATTTCCATCTAACCAGCTTATCCTAACTCCCCACCAAAAAGAATGGGAAAAGCTGTCTGGTATTGCTATTGAAAAGCAAAATGAAGATGCAACGGCTAGTGCCCTGACTTCCTTTCCTCAAGGAACAATTTTGGTGGAGAAAGGTCCAGCTACTCGTATTTGGCAAGTTGGCCAGTTTGATTATTACCAGTTACAGGTTGGTGGTCCCTATCAGGCGACTGGGGGAATGGGAGATACTCTGGCTGGAATGATTGCAGGATTTGCAGGCCAGTTTAAACAAGCCAGTCTCTACGAACGTGTGGCAGTGGCAACCTATCTTCACTCAGCCATAGCCCAAGAACTATCTCAAGAACATTATGTGGTCTTGCCGACGGAAATTAGCAGTCATCTTCCCAAAATAATGAAAAAAATATCTCAAAAAGGCACCTGATCGTTTCAGGCGCCTTTATAGTTTTAGAAAAATCCTTTAATCTTTCCAACGAGGCCATCTAGACCTTCAGAACCAGAAATCAACTGCTGAGCTTGAGAGAAGTATTCTCCAAGCTGTTCTTGATTTTCTGCAACAAATGTTTTTGCAGCTTCGAAATCTTTTGTTTCGATTAGCTCTTTTACTTGATTAAACAAATCTAATGGGTTCATCTTATGTCTCCTTTTCTGTATAATACTATTCAAACATTTTATAAAAATTTTTTCAAGCAAAGAGATTTTTCTATCGAAGTTGAGGGGTGTCAAACAGGGCTTTTTTTGATATAATTTTTAATGATGAATTCGAGAACTAATCGGTATGTGGTTGTTGATTTAGAGGCCACTAGCACCGGAAGCAAGGCAAAAATTATTCAAGTGGGTATTGTGGTGATTGAAAATGGCGAAATCGTCGATCAGTATGGGACGGATGTCAATCCTCATGAGCCCTTGGATTCTCATATAAAAGAATTGACAGGTTTGACTGATCAACGGTTGGCAGTTGCTCCAGAGTTTTCACAGGTAGCTGGAAGGATTTTTGAGCTGGTCAAGAATGGTGTTTTTGTCGCGCACAATGTACAGTTTGATGCAAATCTTCTAGCAGAGTACCTATTCTTTGAAGGTTATGAATTGAGAACTCCACGAGTGGATACCGTTGAGTTAGCACAGGTTTTGTACCCTCAGTTTGAAAAGTACAATCTCGGCATTCTCTGTCAAGAGTTAGGGATTAAGTTAGACCACGCCCACACCGCTCTCTCTGATGCACAAGCAACAGCAGAGCTTTTGCTTTTTATGCGTCAAAAACTTTTTCAGTTACCAAAAGGACTTTTAGAAACGTTGTTAAATCTTGCGGATAACCTCCTTTATGAAACTTATTTAGTGATTGAAGAAGTATATCAGCGACAGTCCCTCCTTTCTTCTCACGATTTGATGGAGTTCCATGGACTCTTTCTAAGAAAGAAAAGTAAGTCTTTAAAACCACGTAAGCTATCTAAGGATTTTACTAAAAATATTTCCTTATTAGGCTTGGATGAACGTCCTCAGCAAGTTGAATTTGCAGAAAAAGTTGAACAGCTATTAAAGGAACAGAGAATTGCGTTTATTCAAGCTCAAACGGGACTTGGAAAGACTTATGGTTACCTACTGCCAGCTTTGAGCATGGAAAGTGAAGGGGGTATCCTTGTTAGTGTTCCTACCAAAATCCTTCAAAATCAAATTATGCAAGAAGAAGGAAGTCAATTAAAAGATACTTTTCATATTGATATTCATAGTCTTAAGGGACCTCAAAATTATTTGAAACTCGATAATTTTTATAAAGTACTTCATAGGCCAGAGTCTAACCGCCTATTCACACGCTTTAAAATGCAAGTATTGATTTGGTTAACAGAGACAGAAACAGGTGACTTAGATGAAATCGGGCAGCTGTATCGTTATCAACATTTTCTAGCTGAACTTGTACATGATGGAAAACTTTCAAAAAAAAGTTTATTTATTTCTGAGGACTTCTGGCAACGCAGTCAAGATAGGGCTAAATCGAGTCACCTTTTGTTAACCAATCACGCTTATCTAGTAACACGTTTAGAGGATGATCCAGAGTTTGTCAACAATCGCTTGGTAATCATAGATGAAGCTCAAAAAATGCTGATTGCCCTTGAAAACCTCGCCCAAGAGTCTTATCTCCTCGAAGCTTTAGTAACACAAGTTGAAAAGCCCTTGGAAACAGAAAAAGATCTTATTCAGAGACGGTTGCTTGAGAGTATTGGGTTTGAATGTCGCTATTTGATAGATCAGTTTTACTCAGGACTTAAGAATGACAAGTGGTTGGATTCTCTTGAAAACTTACGCCAGCATTTTTCTGAGTTAAATCTTCCTGAGTATAGAGATATGACGCGCTTTTTTACATCCGACCGTGAATTTTGGCTGGCAACTGCTGAGAAGTCTAGTAAGGATGTGTTAATTTGTTCAAGTAAAAAAGGTCGCTTTCTACTAGCAGATTTATTGCCAGAAGATTGCAGAGTGCTTGGCGTATCTGCCACTCTTGAAATCAGTAATAGAGTTTCTTTAGCGGACTTATTAGGATTTACTGAAGCTCCACTTATTACAGTTGAATCTTTACAACAGAAGCAGCAAGAAGTTCTATTAGTAAATGATTTTCCTTTAGTAACTGAACATTCTCCTTTAGATTATGCAGAAGAGGTTACATCAGTTATCCATTCCTTACAGGCGTTTCAAGAGCCTTTGCTTGTTTTATTTACGTCTAAAGAATTACTGTTAGCAGTGTCAGATTTACTAGACCATCCTCATTTAGCCCAATATAAAAATGGGGAACCCAGTCAGCTGAAGAAACGTTTTGAAAAAGGAGAGCGACAAATATTACTTGGAACAGGAAGTTTCTGGGAGGGGGTTGATTTTTCTACCCATCCTTGCGTTATTCAAGTAATTCCTCGATTGCCTTTCCAAAATCCCCAAGAACCTTTAACACAAAAATTAAATCATGAATTGCGTCAGGAAGGGAAGAATCCTTTCTATGATTATCAGCTGCCAATGGCCATTATTCGTCTCAAACAGGCTTTGGGTAGAACAATTAGAAAAGAGGAACAAGCTTCCATTGCTGTGATACTGGATAGTCGTGTTGTTCATAAACGATATGGTAAACAGATTAGACAAGCTCTAGCGAAGGAAAGAACTATCAGAGAGGTGAATAGAAAACAGATTACCTCTACTGTTATTGATTTCCTCCAAAACAACAAAAATGAAAAATCTAAGAAAGAGGAAAGGTGAATATATGAAACGTTCTCTCGACTCTAGAGTCGATTATAGTTTGCTCCTGCCAGTATTTTTCCTACTGGTTATCGGTGTGGTGGCTATTTATATTGCCGTTAGTCATGATTATCCAAATAATATCTTGCCCATTTTAGGGCAGCAGGTCGCTTGGATTGCCTTGGGACTTGTAATTGGTTTTGTGGTCATGCTCTTCAATACAGAATTTCTTTGGAAGGTGACACCCTTTCTATATATTTTAGGCTTGGGACTTATGGTCTTACCTATCGTCTTTTATAATCCAAGTTTAGTTGCATCAACGGGTGCTAAAAACTGGGTATCGGTAAATGGTGTTACCTTGTTCCAGCCGTCAGAATTTATGAAGATATCCTATATTCTCATGTTGGCCCGTGTGATTGTCCAGTTTACAAAAAAACATAAGGAGTGGAGACGCACAGTTCCGCTGGACTTTTTGTTAATTTTTTGGATGATTGTCTTTACCATTCCAGTCCTAGTTCTTTTGGCACTTCAAAGTGACTTGGGGACGGCTTTGGTTTTTGTAGCCATTTTTTCAGGAATCGTTTTATTATCGGGGGTTTCTTGGAAAATTATTATTCCAGTATTTGTGACTGCTGTAACTGGAATTGCTGGTTTCTTAGCTGTTTTTATCAGCAAGGACGGCCGGGCTTTTCTCCATCAACTGGGAATGCCGACCTACCAAATCAATCGTATCTTAGCTTGGCTCAATCCATTTGACTTTGCCCAAACAACGACCTATCAGCAGGCTCAAGGGCAGATTGCGATTGGTAGTGGAGGCTTGTTTGGTCAAGGATTTAATGCTTCTAATCTGCTTATTCCAGTTAGAGAGTCGGATATGATTTTCACGGTCATTGCAGAAGATTTTGGCTTTATTGGCTCTGTCCTTGTTATCGCCCTTTATCTCATGCTGATTTACCGTATGTTGAAGATTACTCTTAAATCAAATAATCAGTTCTACACCTATATTTCAACAGGTTTGATTATGATGTTGCTCTTCCACATCTTTGAAAATATCGGTGCCGTGACAGGCTTGCTTCCCTTGACTGGGATTCCCTTACCTTTTATTTCGCAAGGAGGATCAGCTATTATCAGTAATTTGATTGGTGTTGGCTTGCTTTTATCAATGAGTTACCAGACAAATCTAGCTGAAGAAAAGAGCGGAAAAGTCCGATTCAAGAGGAAAAAGGTTGTATTAAAACAAATCAAATAAGGAGAAAATCATGGTAAAAGTAGCAGTTATGTTAGCTCAGGGCTTTGAAGAAATTGAAGCTTTGACAGTTGTAGATGTCTTGCGTCGTGCCAATATCACATGTGATATGGTTGGGTTTGAAGAGCAAGTGACTGGTTCGCATGCAATCCAAGTAAGAGCAGATCGTGTTTTTGATGGTGATTTATCAGACTATGATATGATTGTTCTTCCTGGAGGAATGCCTGGTTCTGCACATTTACGTGATAACCAGGCCTTGATTCAAGAATTGCAAAATTTCGAGCAAGAAGGGAAGAAACTGGCAGCCATTTGTGCAGCTCCAATTGCCCTCAATCAAGCAGGAGTATTGAAAAACAAGAAGTTTACTTGCTACGATGGCGTTCAAGAGCAAATCCTTGATGGTCAATATGTCAAGGAAACAGTAGTGGTAGATGGTCATTTGACAACCAGTCGAGGTCCCTCAACAGCCCTTGCCTTTGCCTACGAGTTGGTGGAGCAATTAGGAGGAGACGCAGAGAGTTTACGAACAGGAATGCTCTATCGAGATGTCTTTGGTAAAAATCAGTAAAACGGATCCGTAATCTCTATAGTTTGATAAATACTAAAATATTAATCACTCTCTATAGAGTTGTATTTTTTGAGAAGATGATTCGTCATCTTCTTTTTTTATTTCGGTGTTTTTACTTGCGTAAAAAATTTTTTTCTAGTATAATAGTTTATTGTGAGCGAACCTCACTTACCCCTTGCAAAGTCTTGGGGTCATTAGACCAAAAGGAGGAACATATCAATGGCTAAATACGAAATTCTTTATATTATTCGTCCAAACATTGAAGAAGAAGCTAAAAACGCTTTGGTAGCACGTTTTGACTCTATTTTGACTGACAACGGTGCAACTGTTGTTGAATCAAAATCTTGGGAAAAACGTCGTCTTGCATACGAAATCAAAGATTTCCGTGAAGGACTTTACCACATCGTTAACGTTGAAGCAAACGACGATGCAGCTCTTAAAGAGTTTGACCGTCTTTCAAAAATCAACGCTGACATTCTTCGTCACATGATCGTCAAAACTGACGCTTAAGAAGGTAAACTATGATTAACAATGTTGTACTTGTAGGGCGTATGACACGTGACGCTGAGTTGCGTTATACCCCATCAAATGTAGCAGTTGCGACTTTTACTCTTGCAGTAAACCGTACATTTAAGAGTCAAAATGGCGAACGTGAGGCTGATTTTATCAATGTCGTTATGTGGCGCCAACAGGCTGAAAACCTTGCTAATTGGGCTAAAAAAGGCTCACTTATCGGGGTGACAGGTCGTATCCAGACTCGTAGTTACGATAACCAGCAAGAACAACGTGTCTACGTGACAGAGGTCGTGGCTGAGAATTTCCAAATGTTGGAAAGCCGTAGTGTGCGTGAAGGTCACACAGGTGGAGCTTATTCTGCACCAAGTTCAAACTATTCAGCGCCTACAAATTCAGTACCAGACTTTTCACGTGATGAAAATCCATTTGGAGCAACAAATCCATTGGATATTTCAGATGATGATTTACCATTCTAATGGACAACTAAAATTATAAAGGAGAAAAAACATGGCTCAACAACGTCGTGGCGGATTCAAACGCCGTAAAAAAGTTGATTACATCGCAGCAAACAAAATTGAATATGTTGATTACAAAGATACTGAGCTTCTTAGCCGTTTCGTTTCAGAACGTGGGAAAATCCTTCCTCGTCGTGTAACAGGAACTTCAGCTAAAAACCAACGTAAAGTAACAACAGCTATCAAACGCGCTCGCGTAATGGCTTTGATGCCTTTCGTAAACGAAGATTAAAAAAGAGGTCCGGGTGGACCTCTTTTTCAGACCCGGTTGGGTCTTTTTTTCACGAGCCTTGAAATGAGAGGGCGAGTTGGGGTCCAGTGGACCTCTTTTTCATGAGCTTGAAAACAAGAAAGTGAATTAAGACCCGATTGGGTCTTTTTTTTCACGAGCCTTGAAATGAGAGAGCGAGTTTGGGTCCAGTGGACCTCTTTTTCATGAGCTCGGAAAAAAGAAAGCGAATTAAGACCCTGTCGGGTCTTTTTTCACGAGATAGTTTTTTTCTGACCTTGGCGTGCTATAATGGTAATAGAAAGAGTAAAGGTGGGTAAGTCAAAGATGAATTGTACGATTAGAAATATGATTAAGTCTGATATTGAATCCTTATCTCATGGATTTATGAATCAAGGTTGGCCTGGTAGAGAGGAAATTTTGGCTAGATATTTTCTGGAACAGGAAAGTGGGGAGAGAGAAGTTTTAGTTGCAGAGATTGATGGTGCTGTAGCGGGCTACATTACCATTTTGCCCTCTGCTAAACATGGTCCTTTTGCAGAAGTCTATCCAGAATTATCAGATTTTAATGTGTTTGAGCATTTTCGAAATCAAGGGATTGGGAATCAACTGCTAGAAAAAGCAGAAAAACGAGTCAAGTTTGTTTCGAGTAAGGTCACTCTTGGTGTAGGTTTGCACTTGGGGTATGGTCCTTCCCAGAGATTGTATATCAAACGAGGCTATATTCCAGATGGTACAGGTGTCTGGTATAGAAATAAACCGCTAGAAATGGGTGCAAGTTGTCAAAACGATGATGATTTAGTTTTATACTTATCCAAGGATTTACAATAAAACTGGAAATTTTTTGAAAATAGGGGATTTAGCTACTTTATGGTATAATGGAAAGAGTTAGATTGAAAGAGGTAGTGAGATGGATGCCAAATTAAGATACAAGGCAAAGAAGATCAAGATTGTCTTTTTTGATATTGATGATACATTGCGGAATTCAAAGACAGGTTTTATTCCAGCTTCAATCCCAACTGTTTTTAAGCAATTACGTGAGAAAGGAATTTTGACAGGTATTGCTTCTGGACGAGGGATTTTTGGTGTCGTTCCGGAGATTCGTGAGCTCAAACCTGACTTTTTTGTAACTTTGAATGGGGCTTATATTGAAGATAAAAAAGGTCAGGTTATTTATCAACATCAGATTGAGAAGTCAGATGTTGAGGAGTATATCTCTTGGGCCAAGCAAGAGGGAATTGAGTATGGTTTGGTTGGGAGTCATGATGCCAAGTTGTCGACTCGCACCGATATGATGAGTGAAGCGATCAATCCAATTTACCCCGATTTGGATGTAGATCCTGATTTCCATGAAAAAGAAGATATCTATCAAATGTGGACTTTTGAAGATAAAGGAGATGACTTGCACTTGCCTGACAGTCTCTCTGACAAACTTCGCATGGTTCGTTGGCATCAACATTCGTCTGATATTGTGCCGATTTCAGGCTCCAAAGCGACGGGTGTGGAAAAGGTTGTGGAACACCTTGGCTTGAAACCAGAGAACGTCATGGTTTTTGGAGATGGCCTCAACGACTTGGAACTCTTTGATTATGCTGGAATCAGCGTTGCAATGGGAATTTCTCATGATAACATCAAAGAAAAAGCAGATTATATTACAAAAACATTAGAAGAAGATGGCATTTTTGATGCCTTAGAAGGATTTGGTATGGTAGAAAAAGAATTGCATTTTCCACAAGT
This sequence comes from Streptococcus mitis, assembly GCF_002096815.1. GTDB lineage: Bacteria > Bacillota > Bacilli > Lactobacillales > Streptococcaceae > Streptococcus > Streptococcus mitis_AD. The sequence continues at coordinate 233,509 of NZ_NCVJ01000019.1, read as the reverse complement.
AGACATTGAAACAGTAGAAGGTCCTATCGCGACTATTAAGACCAATCACGGAGACTTGCGTATTAAGCTCTTCCCTGAACATGCTCCTAAAACAGTAGCTAACTTTGTTGCACTTTCAAAAGATGGCTACTATGATGGTGTCATTTTCCACCGTATTATCAAGGACTTTATGATTCAAGGTGGAGATCCAACTGGAACTGGTATGGGTGGCGAGTCAATCTACGGCGAATCATTTGAGGATGAATTCTCAGAAGAACTTTACAATATCCGTGGTGCTCTTTCCATGGCCAATGCTGGTCCAAATACCAACGGCAGCCAGTTCTTTATCGTGCAAAATCAACACCTGCCTTATTCTAAAAAAGAAATTGCTCGTGGTGGTTGGCCAGAACCGATTGCGGAAATCTATGCAAACCAAGGTGGAACCCCTCACCTAGACCGCCGTCATACTGTTTTTGGTCAGCTAGCTGATGAAGCTTCTTACGCTGTCTTGGATGCCATTGCTGCTGTTGAGACAGGGGCCATGGACAAGCCAGTTGAAGATGTCGTGATTGAAACAATTGAAATCGAGGACTAAAATGAAAATCGGTGATAAGCTAAAGGGCCGTATTACAGGGATTCAGCCCTACGGTGCCTTTGTTGAGCTAGAGACGGGTGATACGGGGCTGATTCACATTTCAGAGATTCGGACAGGCTTTATTGAAAATATCCAAGAAGCCTTGAAAGTCGATGAAGAGGTTCAAGTTCAAGTAGTGGATTTAGATGAATTTACAGGGAAAGCTAGTCTTTCTATCCGCACTTTGGAGGAAGAAAAGCACCAGTTTCCGAGACGGAGACGCTTTTCAAGCGACCGTTTTAACTATGGCTTTGCTCCTCTCAAACGAATGATGCCAATTTGGACCAAGGAAGCCCTTCAACATTTGAAGAATCAGAAACACTAGTTAGAAATTTCTATCTTTTGTAATGTTAATATAAATTTGCTATAATAGGACCATGGAAGAAGAACAATTATTAAAATCAGGAGAGCGTATTAACCAGCTCTTTTCGACAGATATTAAAATCATTCAAAATAGAGAGGTTTTTAGCTATTCGGTGGATAGTGTTCTCTTGTCACGTTTTCCACGTTTTCCTAAAAAGGGCTTGATAGTGGATTTTTGCGCTGGAAATGGAGCAGTGGGGCTATTTGCTAGCACTCGGACTCAGGCACAGATTTTGGCTGTTGAGATTCAGGAGCGTTTGGCGGATATGGCTGAACGCTCTGTCCGTTTGAATGGTTTGGAAGAGCAGATGGAGGTCATCTGTGATGATTTGAAAAATATGCCTTCTCGTATACAGGGAAGTAAGGTGGATATGATTTTGTGTAATCCGCCCTATTTCAAGGTGGATCCTCATTCAAACCTGAACGAGAGCGAACATTATCTCTTGGCGCGCCATGAAATCACGACCAATTTGCAGGAAATCTGTCGTAGTGCCCAGAGTATTCTCAAATCCAATGGGCGTTTGGCCATGGTTCATCGCCCTGATCGACTTCTGGATATCTTGGACATGTTACAACGTCATAATCTAGCCCCTAAACGCCTGCAGTTTGTTTATCCAAAAAGAGAAAAGGAAGCCAATATGCTTTTGATTGAGGCTATCAAGGATGGCTCGACAAGTGGCTTTAAGGTCTTGCCACCTCTCATTGTCCACAATGATGATGGCTCTTATACGCCGGAACTCGAAGAGATTTATTATGGATCATAAGGCTTATATGTATGTGCTGGAGTGTCGTGACGGATCCTACTATACAGGCTATACGACTGATGTAAAAAGACGTCTCGCTGTCCACAATAGTGGGAAGGGAGCCAAATACACACGAGCACGCTTGCCAGTCAAACTCATCTATGCTCAAGGTTTTGCCAGTAAGGAAGAAGCTATGTCGGCTGAAGCCCTTCTCAAGCGTAAGAAGAGGCCACAGAAGGAAAGATTTTTATCTGAAAATCAAGATAGAAATTTGCTCATACTCAATGAAAATCAAAGAGCAAACTAGGAAGCTAGCCGTAGTCAGTACTTGAGTACGGCAAGGCGAAGCTGACGTGGTTTGAAGAGATTTTCGAAGAGTATTAGTTATTTTGAAGAATTGTGAGGAGCCCTTTGACTCCTCTTACTTTTGTCAAAAAGCGAAAAAAATGCTACAATAAAGAGAATAAACAAAATGAGGTATTATCATGTCTAAGATTCTAGTATTTGGTCATCAAAATCCAGACTCAGATGCCATCGGGTCATCTGTAGCCTTTACCTACCTTGCAAAAGAAGCTTACGGTTTGGATACGGAAGCTGTTGCCCTTGGAACTCCAAATGAAGAAACAGCCTTTGTCTTGAACTATTTTGGTGTAGAAGCACCGCGTGTTATCACTTCTGCTAAAGCAGAAGGCGCAGAGCAAGTTATTCTGACTGACCACAATGAATTCCAACAATCTGTATCAGATATCGCTGAAGTAGAAGTTTATGGTGTTGTAGACCACCACCGTGTTGCTAACTTTGAAACTGCAAGCCCACTCTACATGCGTTTGGAACCAGTTGGTTCAGCGTCTTCAATCGTTTACCGTATGTTCAAAGAACATGGTGTAGCTGTGCCTAAAGAGATTGCAGGTTTGATGCTTTCAGGTTTGATTTCAGATACCCTTCTTTTGAAATCACCAACAACACACCCAACAGATAAAGTTATTGCTCCAGAATTGGCTGAATTGGCTGGTGTGAACTTGGAAGAATATGGTTTAGCAATGTTGAAAGCTGGTACCAACTTGGCCAGCAAATCTGCTGACGAATTGATTGACATCGATGCTAAGACTTTTGAACTCAACGGAAATAATGTTCGTGTTGCCCAAGTAAACACAGTTGACATCGCTGAAGTTTTGGAACGTCAAGCAGAAATTGAAGCTGCAATGCAAGCCGCTAACGCAGCAAATGGTTATTCTGACTTTGTCTTGATGATTACAGATATCGTCAACTCAAACTCAGAAATCCTAGCACTTGGTGCTAATATGGACAAGGTAGAAGCAGCTTTCAACTTCAAACTTGAAGACAACCATGCTTTCCTTGCTGGTGCTGTTTCACGTAAGAAACAAGTGGTACCTCAATTGACTGAAAGCTTTAATGCTTAAGATTTTAGTTATCAATTCAAATTAGGAGTGGCTAGTTTGACTTATATCGAAAGGAGTTTCGGCTCCTTTTTTTCTAGGAGTGAAGCATGTTAGAAAATGGTGATTTGATTTTTGTGAGAGATGAGTCAGATCTGGGACAGGCTATCCAGAATTCCACAGGCAACTATAACCATGTTGCCATTTATTTGGATGGGATGATTTATCATGCTAGTGGAGAATTTGGTGTGGTCTGTCAGGAACCAGCATCCTTCTTTGAGTCCAATCATTTGTACGACCTCTATGTCTACCCAGAAATGGATATCCAATCTGTGAAGGAAAGAGCTTGTAGACATCTGGGAGCTTCTTATAATGCTTCTTTCTATCCAGCTGGACCTGGTTTCTACTGTTCCCAGTACATGGCAGAAATCCTACCGATTTTTGAAACTATTCCCATGAAATTTGGAGATGGGGAGCAGGAGATTAGTGATTTTTGGAGAGAGTATTACAGAGAACTAGGTCTGCCTGTTCCTTTGAATCAAGCTGGGACTAATCCTAGTCAGTTAGCAGCATCTCCTCTGTTAGAATGTAAAGAAAGGAATCTTCATGATTCAGATTTTTAATCCATCTCGTTTGACGAGACAGCCATTTTTTGGAGAATTGATCCGCTATCTGGACCAGCATAAGGATGTGATTCTACGGGAAATTAAGGCTCAATTTCCAGATGTAGCAGTTGACAAACTCATGGAAGAGTATATAAAGGCTGGCTTGATTCTACGGGAAAATAAGCGCTATTACCTTAATCTCCCTATGCTTGAGTCACTCGATAATCTAGAACTGGATCAAGAGATTTTTGTTAGCGAAGATAGTCTGGTCTATCAAACCTTGTTGGAGCAGAGTTTTGAGACGGAATTACGCAATCAAACCAATGCTGCTATTTTAGTTGAAAAGACGGACTTTGCGCGGACTAAAATGACCCTGTCCAATTATTTCTACAAGGTCAAACATCAGTATCCTTTGACAGAGAAACAGCAGAAACTTTATGACATTTTAGGAGATGTCAATCCTGAGTATGCACTCAAATACATGACAACTTTTTTGCTAAAATTTCTTAAAAAAGACCAGCTTATGCAGAAACGCCGTGATATCTTTGTGGACAGTTTAGTTGTCCTAGGCTATATTGTCCAAAATGAAGATGGAAAGTATGAACTGGCCGTCGATTTTGATAAGGAAAGATTAACTTTCTACTTGGCCTGATTTCTTATCTCTGAGCACATTGTTTGACTTTACTTAGTATTTGGTATAAACTGTATGTAACCGGTAACACTTATCGGAATAAAATTAAAGGAGACAATCATATGTCACTTGAAAACAAATTGGAACAAGCAACAGGGGCTATCAAAGAAGGATTTGGTAAAGTTACTGGGGATAGCAAGACTGAAGCAGAAGGCGCTGTAGAAAAGACAGTTGCTAAAGCAAAAGAAGTAGTTGAAGATGCTAAAGGTGCTGTAGAAGGTGCCGTTGAAGGTTTGAAAAACGCTTTTAAATAAAGATAAAAAATCAAGGGTTTCATTTCCCTTGATTTTTTACTATCTTATAAATAATTTTCTGCGACGGCTGCATCTCCAGGATAGGCTTCTTTCTTTCCTTGGACGATTTGGTAGCAATCGGCACCCTTACCAGCGATAATCACAGCATCTAATTCTTGACTTGTGATAGCCATAGCTGCCTTGATGGCTTCTTGGCGATCCGCAATTTTTTCAACAGGATGATTGATGTAGCTACTAATTTCATCTGCAATGGCCATTGGATCTTCATAGTTGGGGTCATCAGCAGTCAGAAAGACTTGAATATCAGGATGTTGATTGAGGAGAAGTCCAAAGTCCTTACGACGACTTTCTCCCTTATTTCCTGTCGAACCTAAGACCAGAGCAATCTTTCCTGTTTGATGAGTCTCTACAACATTGATGAGTTTTTTGAGACTGTCACCATTGTGGGCATAGTCGATGAAAACCTTGGCTCCATTTTTCTGGGTGAGGACTTCCATACGACCAGGAACTCGGGTTGCAGCGATTCCTTTTTTGATGTCCTCAAGACTAGCTCCGAGACGGAGGCAAGCAAGTCCAGCAGCAACGGCATTTTCTTGGTTGAAGTGGCCGATGAGTTGAATATCATAATCTCCAGCGAGTTTACCCGTAGCTGAAAAGCTAAAGGCTTTGGAATTCTCGATTTGGTTATCAGACTGGCTACCGTAGAAATCATGGTCTTGATCTGCCACCTGTTCTTTTAGTACAGAGAAGTGGTCCATGTCACTGTTAATGATGACTGCTCGGCTATTTTTCATCAAGAGACGCTTGTGGTAGAAGTAGTCCTCAAAGCTAGGGTGTTCAATCGGGCCGATATGGTCGGGGCTGATATTGAGGAAAACTCCCACATCAAAGGTTAGACCATAGACACGTTTGACCAGATAGGCCTGACTGGATACCTCCATGATGAGGTGGGTACGGTCATTTTGCACAGCTTGATTCATCATGTCAAAGAGGTCAATACTCTCAGGGGTTGTCAATGCAGACTTAAAGAAAGTTTCGCCATCTAGAGTTGTGTTCATAGTTGACAACATAGCAGGTCGATGCCCTTGAGATAAGATGTTATAGGCGAAATAGGCTGCTGTTGTCTTACCCTTGGTTCCAGTAAAGGCAAGGAGTTTGAGTTTGTCCTGTGGATTTCCATAAAATTCCATGGCAATCAAACTCATGGCTTTCTTGATATCACTGACGATAATAGCAGGAATACCAACTTCATAGTCTTCTTCAGCCATATACCAACCGAGGCCTTGAGAGATGGCTGAAAGCAGAAATTCCTTCTTAAAGGAAGCCCCCTTGACGAAAAAGAGGCTCTTCTCTTTGGCCTTGCGGCTGTCATAACAGATGGTATCAAATACGACATGGCTGTAGTTGTAGTGATAGTGTCCTTGGTCGATAATCTCGCGGAAGAGACTATCTTTCTTTAAAATATCTAATACGGTTTCAATCTTAATCATACTTTCTATTGTAAACCGAAAGTCGTAAATTTACAAGTGACAAGGAAAAGTTTATAATGGAAGATGAGGAATTTTTCCTAGTGATTAAAATTAAATGAGGAATCTATGTCTAACGAAAACAATCACCAGCAGGCCCAGATGTTACGGGGGACTGCTTGGCTAACGGCTAGTAACTTTATCAGTCGTCTACTCGGTGCCATTTATATCATCCCTTGGTATATCTGGATGGGGTCTTATGCAGCTACGGCCAATGGTCTCTTTACCATGGGTTACAATATCTATGCCTGGTTCTTGCTGGTTTCAACAGCGGGGATTCCAGTTGCGGTGGCCAAGCAAGTGGCTAAGTACAATACCATGCGAGAAGAAGAGCACAGCTTTGCACTGATTCGGAGCTTTTTAGGCTTTATGACGGGACTAGGTCTGGTCTTTGCTTTAGTCTTGTATCTCTTTGCTCCTTGGTTAGCAGACTTGTCGGGTGTGGGTAAAGACTTGATCCCAATCATGCAGAGCTTGGCTTGGGCGGTCTTGATTTTCCCTTCTATGAGTGTTATCCGAGGCTTCTTCCAAGGGATGAATAATCTCAAACCTTATGCCATGAGTCAAATCGCTGAGCAGGTCATTCGTGTTATCTGGATGCTTCTAGCTACCTTCATGATTATGAAAATGGGTTCAGGAGATTATCTAGCAGCGGTTACCCAATCCACCTTTGCGGCCTTTGTCGGCATGGTAGCCAGTTTTGCAGTTTTGATTTATTTCCTTGCAAAAGAAGGTTTACTAAAAAGAGTTCTTGAAACAGGAGATAAGATAAACAGCAAGCGTCTTTTGGTCGACACCATTAAGGAAGCCATTCCTTTTATCCTGACAGGGTCTGCTATCCAGCTTTTCCAGATTTTGGACCAGATGACCTTTATCAATAGTATGAGCTGGTTTACCAATTATAGCAATGAAGACTTGGTTGTCATGTTTTCTTATTTCTCAGCCAATCCTAATAAAATTACTATGATTTTGATTTCTGTTGGGGTTTCGATTGGGAGTGTAGGTTTGCCACTTTTGACTGAAAACTATGTTAAGGGGGACTTGAAGGCGGCTTCTCTTCTCGTTCAGGACAGCATTACCATGCTTTTCCTATTCTTGCTACCAGCAACGGTTGGAGTAGTCATGGTAGGAGAACCTCTCTATACTGTCTTCTATGGCAAGCCAGATAGTTTGGCTATGGGCTTGTTTGTCTTTGCAGTTTTGCAGTCTACTATTTTAGGCTTGTACATGGTCTTGTCTCCAATGCTTCAAGCCATGTTCCGCAACCGCAAGGCAGTTCTCTATTTTATCTATGGTTCCATTGCCAAGCTGGTCTTGCAACTTCCCACCATCGCTCTCTTTCACAGTTACGGGCCTTTGATTTCAACAACCATCGGTCTCATCATTCCTAATGTTTTAATGTATCGGGACATTTGCAAGGTAACTGGTGTTAAGCGCAAGGTGATTTTGAAACGAACCATTTTAATCAGTTTGTTAACTCTTTTCATGTTTCTAGTAGTTGGGACATTGCAGTGGATTTTAGGATTTGTCTTCCAACCAAGTGGACGTTTGTGGAGTTTCCTATATGTAGCTCTTGTCGGTGCCATGGGTGGAGGAGTTTATGGAATCATGAGTCTCCGTACCCGTCTATTGGACAAGGTGATTGGAAAAGTTCAAGCAGATCGCTTACGAATCAAATTAAAATTAACTTAAAAAACATTTATAAATAAAAGGAATAATTTGAACATTTCTATCATGAAATGCTTGAATTATTCTCTTTTTATTATTTTGTAGAATAATTTCTATAGTTTGTAGATAGAAATTTTATTTTTCTTAAATTTTACTTAAAAAGCTATTGACTAAATAAAACTCAAGTTGTATAATAAGACAAATATTTAAATCAGGAGGTTCTGGAGATGAAAAAGTCTAAGGCCAAGTATGCAACACTTGCAGGTGTCGTGCTAAGTGCAGGTATTTTGTTAAGTGCGTGTGGAAATTCTAGCACAGCGTCAAAAACATATAACTATGTTTACGTAAGTGACCCATCAAGTTTGAACTATCTAGCAGAAAACCGTGCAACAACCAGTGATATCGTGGTTAATTTGGTAGATGGGCTCATGGAAAATGACCAGTATGGGAACTATATCCCATCCTTGGCAGAGGATTGGAGTGTTTCTCAAGACGGTTTGACCTATACCTACAAACTGCGTAAAGATGCTAAATGGTACACTGCAGATGGGGAAGAATATGCTCCTGTAACTGCCCAAGATTTTGTAACTGGTTTGAAATATGCAGCTGATAAAAAATCAGAAGCCTTGTACTTAGTGCAAGAATCCGTAGCAGGTTTGGATGACTACATTAACGGTAAAACAAGCGACTTTTCAACTGTCGGAGTCAAGGCTCTTGATGACCAAACCGTTCAATATACCTTGGCACGACCAGAACCTTACTGGAACTCAAAAACAACCTCAACCATTCTCTTCCCAGTCAACGCTGATTTCTTGAAATCAAAAGGAGATGATTTTGGGAAGGTAGACCCATCTAGCATTTTGTACAATGGACCTTTCTTGATGAAATCCTTTGTTTCAAAATCAGTTATCGAATTCAAGAAAAATCCTAATTACTGGGATGCTAAAAATGTCTTTGTAGATGATGTCAAATTGGCCTATTATGATGGTAGTGACCAAGATGCACTGGCTCGTAACTATGTAGAGGGAGCCTATAGCTACGCTCGTCTCTATCCAAATAGTTCAAGCTTTGAAGGAATCAAAGAGAAGAATAAAGACAATATCATCTATAGTCTGCAAGATGCTACTTCTTACTTCTTAAACTTCAACTTGGATAGAAAATCTTATAAATTCACTTCCAAGACAAGTGATGCAGAAAAGAAATCGACTCAAGAAGCGGTTCTGAGTAAAAACTTCCGTCAAGCCATTAACTTTGCCTATGACCGTACAGCTTACGGGGCCCAATCTCAAGGAGAAGATGGTGCAACTAAGATCTTGCGTAACTTGGTTGTTCCTCCAAACTTCGTAAGTATCAACGGAAAAGACTTTGGTGAAGTAGTAGCCTCTAAGATGGTGAATTATGGTAAAGAATGGCAAGGAATCAACTTTGCAGATGCCCAGGATCCATATTACAATGCTGAAAAAGCTAAAGCCAAATTTGCTGAAGCTAAGAAAGAACTCCAAGCCAAAGGAGTCCAATTCCCTATCCACTTGGACATGACAGTTGACCAAGCTGATAAAAAGGGTGTCCAAGAGGCAAATTCTATGAAGCAATCTATTGAAGCAGCCTTAGGTGCAGAGAACGTTGTAATTGATATTCAACAACTTTCTACTGAAGACTTTGATAATACAAGCTATTTGGCTCAGACTGCAGCTCAGAAGGATTACGATCTATACAACGGTGGTTGGAGTGCAGACTACCAAGACCCTTCAACCTATCTTGATGTATTTAATGTTCATTCTGGTGGTTTGATGCAAAATCTAGGTATAGAGCCGGGTGAAGCCAATGACAAGGCCAAGGCTGTTGGGCTGGATGTCTATACTCAAATGTTGGAAGAAGCTAATAAGGAACAAGATCTTGCAAAACGCTATGAAAAGTATGCTGAAATCCAAGCTTGGTTAGTAGATAGCGCTTTAGCAATTCCAAATGTTTCTAAGGGTGGAACACCAACATTGAGAAAAACAGTTCCTTTCTCATCACCATATTCATTAGCTGGTAATAAAGGTATCGAATCATATAAATATCTCAAAGTACAAGATAAAACAGTCACAAAAGAAGAATATGAAAAAGCCAAAGAAAAATGGCTGAAAGAAAAAGAAGAATCCAATAAAAAAGCCCAAGAAGAATTGGCAAAACACGTCAAATAAGGATTTTTCAAGAAAAACGATGGTTTCGAAAGAAGCTGTCGTTTTTTATATAGTTTGAAACTATAACTAGCTCTTGAAAAGAAGAAAATGAGTTGATGAAAATAAGTGGTACAATAGTTACTATAGATTTGGAGGTATTGTATGAGCAAGGAATTACACATTAACACAATTTTGGCCCAGGCGGGTATCAAGTCAGATGAAGCGACAGGAGCTTTGGTGACACCGATTCATTTTTCGACGACTTATCAGCACCCAGAGTTTGGTCAGTCTACTGGATTTGACTATACGCGCACCAAAAACCCAACTCGTAGCAAGGCGGAAGAAGTCTTGGCGGCTATTGAGTCCGCAGACTATGCCCTAGCGACTAGCTCAGGTATGTCAGCTATTGTACTGGCCTTTAGCGTCTTTCCAGTAGGAAGTAAGGTCTTGGCTGTCCGTGACCTTTATGGTGGTTCTTTCCGCTGGTTCAACCAAGTGGAGCAGGAAGGCCGTTTCCATTTTACCTATGCCAATACAGAAGAAGAGTTGATTGCCGAGTTAGAAAAGGACGTGGATGTTCTCTATATCGAAACCCCAACCAATCCCTTGATGTTGGAATTTGATATCGAAAAACTAGCAAAATTAGCTCATGCTAAGGGTGCCAAAGTGGTGGTAGACAATACCTTCTACAGCCCTATCTACCAACGTCCGATTGAAGATGGAGCAGATATCGTTCTCCATTCAGCAACTAAGTATCTAGCAGGCCACAATGATGTCTTGGCTGGAGTGGTTGTGACCAATAGTTTAGAACTATACGAGAAACTCTTTTATAATCTCAATACGACAGGGGCAGTCTTGTCTCCGTTTGATAGTTATCAATTGATTCGTGGTCTCAAGACCTTGTCTCTTCGTATGGAGCGCTCAACAGCCAATGCCCAAGAAGTGGTTGCCTTTTTGAAGGATTCTCCAGCAGTTATGGAAGTTCTCTACACTGGGCGTGGAGGCATGATTTCCTTCAAGGTAGCGGATGAAACACGCATTCCTCATATCTTGAATAGTCTCAAGGTCTTCTCTTTTGCGGAAAGTTTGGGTGGAGTGGAAAGTCTTATCACCTATCCAACAACTCAAACTCACGCTGATATTCCAGCAGAAGTTCGCCATTCTTATGGTTTGACAGATGACCTTTTGCGCTTGTCAATTGGGATTGAAGATGCTAGAGATTTGATTGCAGATTTGCGCCAAGCATTAGAAGGATAAGACAAAGATGGGAAAATATGATTTTACAAGCCTGCCTAATCGTTTAGGGCATCATACCTATAAATGGAAAGAAGCAGAAACGGATAGCGAGGTCCTACCAGCTTGGATAGCAGACATGGACTTTGTAGTCTTGCCTGAAATCCGCCAAGCAGTGCAAACTTACGCAGATCAACTGGTTTATGGCTATACTTATGCCAGTGAAGAGTTAATTCACGAAGTTCAAAAGTGGGAAGCAACACAACACGGTTACCACTTTGACAAAGAGGCTCTTGTCTTTATCGAGGGTGTGGTACCAGCTATCTCGACAGCCATTCAAGCCTTTACAAAAGAAGGCGAGGCAGTTCTGATTAACACACCAGTTTACCCACCTTTTGCTCGCAGTGTCAAGTTAAATAATCGCAGATTGATTACCAATTCTTTGGTGGAAAAAGATGGTCTGTTTGAGATTGACTTTGACCAACTGGAGAAGGATTTGGTAGAAGAGGATGTCAAACTCTATATCCTTTGCAACCCACACAATCCTGGTGGACGTGTTTGGGAAAAGGAAGTGTTGGAAAAGATTGGCCAACTCTGTCAAAAACATGGTGTTTTGTTGGTTTCAGATGAGATTCACCAAGATTTGGCCCTCTTTGGTCACAAGCATCATTCCTTCAATACCATCAACCCTGACTTTAAAGAATTTGCTATCGTCTTGAGCAGTGCCACTAAAACCTTTAACATCGCTGGGACAAAAAATTCCTATGCAGTCATTGAAAATCCTAAGTTGAGAGCGGCTTACCAGAAACGTCAGTTGGCTAATAATCAGCATGAAATCTCAGGTTTGGGTTATTTGGCGACAGAAGCTGCCTATCGCTATGGGAAGGATTGGCTAGAGGAACTCAAGCAAGTCTTTGAAGACCATATCAATTATGTGGTGGATCTATTTGGTAAAGAGACTAAAATCAAGGTCATGAAACCGCAGGGAACCTACTTGATTTGGCTTGATTTTTCAGCTTATGACCTGACTGATGAAAGATTGCAAGAGCTTTTGAGGAATGAAGCCAAGGTTATCCTCAACCGTGGTTTGGATTTTGGGGAGGAAGGAAGTCTCCATGCCCGCCTCAATGTAGCCATGCCTAAATCTCTGTTGCAAGAAGTTTGTCAGCGAATTGTGACGACTTTTGCTAAACTTTAAAAATCCAGCCTTCTAGGAGAAAAGTATCCTTAGAAGGCTATTTTCATAGGCGAAAATATGGTATAATAAAAAGATAAGGTAAAGGTAAAAATATGGCTAAATTGATTCCGGGGAAGGTCCGTATCGAAGGCGTTGCCCTTTATGAAACTGGTAAGGTTGACATCATCAAGGAAAAGAACAATCGGCTCTACGCTCGCGTTTCAGAAGAAGAACTGCGCTATAGTTTAGAGGATGATTTGGTTTTTTGTGCTTGCGATTTTTTCCAAAGGAGGGGCTACTGTGTGCATTTGGCAGCGCTGGAGCATTTTTTGAAAAATGATGAGCGCGGTCAGGAAATCTTGCAGAGTCTGGAAGAAGGTCATGAAGAAAAAGAGGCCGTTGAAACCAAGGTGACCTTGGGTGGCAAGTTTTTGGATCGAATCTTGTCTCCAAAATCAGACCGAGCCTATGAATTATCAGCTGTGGGTCAGGTGGAAGCAGGAACTAATCATATCTTGTGGACGCTTAGAATCGGGCAAATCAATAGCCAAAAATACTATGTCATTCGGGATATTCCACTATTTTTAAGAGTTGTTGAGAAGAGAAAGTCTTATATGATTGGCAAGATTTATGAGGAGTCTCTTTCTTTGGAATCCTTTGATGAGGCCAGCCAAGAACTTTTGACTTTCTTACGCGGACTAATAGAGGAAGGACAGGCTCCAGATCTCTTTTTCCAAAACCAAGGTCGGCACCTCTTTTTCCCTCTGACCTTTTTTGAGCAGGGTGTGAATTTATTGATGAGCTTGCCTCATTTTCAATTTGACCACCAAGTGGATAGCTACCAGACCCTACTTTTTCAGGATATGCATGCTGATGCCAATCTTTTTGCCTTTACAGTAACAGAATACCCGGATTATTTTGAAATGGAAATCAGTGAGAGTCCTCGGGTCAATGTCTTTTATCAGGGAGCTGTACTTTTCCATAAAGGACAGGTTTATTTTCAAACAGACCAGCAGATGCGTCTTCTCAAGGAAATCAAAGCGGTACCTTTGGATCAACATGGAAAGAAATACCTGCAATTTGATAGTAGTGACCGAGATAAATTGGCTTCTTGTCTGACTCTTTTTAGCCAGATGGGTACCGTTTCAGCTCCAGAACGTCTACAAATCAAAACTTTTGAACCCTCTTTTTATTTTGATAGGGAAGAGGATAATCGGATTCGTTTAGAAATTCAGTTTGATTATGGAGATAAGCAGGTATCTAGCCGACAAGAGCTAGAAGAATTACCATTTTCGAGTGATGCTGACTTAGAAGAAAGAGTTTTCCAAGTCTGTTTGGCAGCTGGATTTGAAGCAGACTTTCAATCTTGGCGTCAGGCCTTAAAAGCAGAGTCTGTCTATCATTTCTTCCATGAAATCATTCCAGTCTTTGAAAAACTCGGGAATGTTGATTTATCAGACAAGTTAGAAGAACTCTATAACCTAGCAAGCCCTCAAGTGCAGATTGCTTCCAAGGGAGGCCTCTTGGAAATTCAATTTGATTTTCAAGATATTGACCAAGAGGAAATTGACCAAGCCATGCAGGCCTTGGTTGCCAATCAAGATTTTTACATTGATTCGTCCAATCAGGTCTACTTTTTCGATGAAGAAACCAAGAAAATTCGACAAAATCTACAGGAACTGGGGCAATTTGAGTTAAAAGATGGGGCCTTGCAGGCTCGAAAATCTTTGGCTTATAGTTTAGCTTATCTTTTTGAAGGGCGAGACCGTGTTTCTTTTTCACAAGAATTCCAGAATCTGGCTCACGATTTGACGCATCCAGAGGACTTCCCTAGACAAGCAACTCAGGTTCAGGCTGATTTGCGAGATTATCAGGAAAAGGGAATCGGCTGGCTACAAATGCTCCACCATTATGGTTTTGGTGGGATTTTGGCTGATGATATGGGACTTGGTAAAACCCTTCAGACCATTGCTTTTTTGACCAGTCAAGTGACCAAAGAAAGTCGAGTTTTGATTTTAGCTCCGTCTGGTTTGATTTACAACTGGGCAGATGAGTTTCAGAAATTTGCTCCACAGTTGGATGTGGCTGTTGTTCATGGTTTGAAAGCTAGTCGTGAAGAGATTCTTGCTGAGAGTCATCAAATCTATGTGACGAGTTATGCTACCTTCCGTCAGGACAGTGATCTTTATCAGGGGATTGCCTTTGACTTCCTTTTCTTAGATGAGGCTCAGGTCATGAAAAACGCCCAGACCAAGATTGCCCAGACCTTGAGACAATTTGTGGTGCCGTCGGTCTTTGCCTTGTCAGGGACTCCGATTGAAAACCATCTAGGTGAGCTGTGGTCTATTTTCCAAATTGTTATGCCAGGACTCTTGCCAAGCCAGAAAGAATTTATGAAATTGCCAGCTGAGCGAGTAGCTCAGTTTATCAAGCCTTTCGTTATGCGGCGCAAGAAAGATGAAGTTCTGACTGAATTACCAGACTTGATTGAAGTGGTTTATAAAAATGAACTGGAAGACCAGCAAAAGGCTATCTACCTAGCCCAGTTACAACAGATGCGAGACCGTCTGGCTCAAGTGTCAGATCAGGAATTCCAACGAAGTCGGGTGGAAATCTTGTCTGGTCTGATGCGCTTGCGTCAAATCTGTGACACTCCTGCCCTCTTTATGGAAGATTATCAGGGAGCCAGTGGCAAACTAGATAGTCTTCGAGACCTGCTACTACAGGTGGCAGACGGCGGACACCGTGTCTTGATTTTCTCGCAGTTCAAGGGAATGTTGGAGAAAATTGAACAAGAATTGCCAGACTTGGGCTTGACTTCCTTTAAAATTACCGGTTCGACCCCAGCCAAGGAAAGACAAGATATGACCAAAGCCTTTAACCAAGGGGAAAGAGATGCCTTTCTGATTTCCCTCAAGGCTGGTGGTGTCGGTCTGAATCTGACAGGTGCTGATACGGTTATTTTGGTTGACCTTTGGTGGAATCCTGCGGTGGAAGCGCAAGCTATTGGCCGTGCCCATCGGATAGGTCAGGAAGAAACGGTTGAGGTTTATCGCTTAGTGACCAGGGGAACCATTGAAGAAAAAATTCAGGAACTCCAAGAACAAAAGAAACATCTAGTGTCACAAGTATTGGATGGAACAGAGTCACGTGGCAGTCTCAGCCTAGCAGAAATTAGAGAAATTTTGGGAATTTCTGAAGCCAGCACTTGAAAAATCAAGACAATACGCTATAATGAAGTGTTGAAAGGAAATAGAAAATGAGAGAAGAACGATTTCCATTGGTGTCAGATGATGAGATCATGTTGACTGAGATGCCGGTTATGGACCTCTATGATGAATCTGACTTTATCAGTAATATCAAGGGAGAATACCGTGATAAGAATTATCTGGAGTGGGCCCCTATTACTGAAGAAAAACCAGTAAAACAGATTGAAAAGCTAGTAGAGAAACCTAAGAAGGCTGGTTTAGGAGTTAAAAAAGAAGGAAAAAGCTATGCGGAGGTGGCGCGTGAAGAAGCGCGTGCGGACTTGAAAAAGAAACGCTCAGCAAGTTATCTGACTAAGGATATTACTCCTACAAGGCGCCCTTCTCAGCAACGTTTGGATAGACAGGGCAATCAACCTACCGCGCCTTTCCAAAAGGAAAATCCTGGCGAATTTGTCAAATACAGTCAAAAATTGACTCAGTCTCATTACATCTTGGCGGAAGAAGTGAACAATATGTCGACTCAAGCTGAGCCAAAAGAAACTTCAGGCCCAAAGAAAAACAATTATGATTTTCTGAAGAAGAGCCAAATCTACAATAAAAAGAATCAACAAAAAGAACAAGAACGTCAGGTTGCCCAAGAGTTGAATCTGACAAGAATTACGGAATAGGGGAGAAAACATGTCAAAGACATATCATTTTATCGGAATTAAGGGATCAGGTATGAGTGCCTTGGCCTTGATGTTGCACCAAATGGGGCATAAGGTACAGGGTTCAGATGTTGAAAAGTACTACTTTACTCAACGTGGTCTTGAGCAGGCAGGAATTACCATTCTTCCTTTTGATGAAAAGAATCTAGACGGTGATATGGAAATTATCGCTGGAAATGCCTTTCGTCCAGATAACAACGTCGAAATTGCCTATGCGGACCAAAATGGCATTAGCTACAAACGTTACCATGAGTTCCTAGGTAGCTTTATGCGCGACTTTGTTAGCATGGGAGTTGCTGGAGCGCACGGAAAAACTTCAACGACAGGTATGTTGTCTCATGTCTTGTCTCATATCACAGATACTAGCTTCTTGATTGGAGACGGGACAGGTCGTGGATCAGCTAATGCCAAATATTTTGTCTTTGAATCTGACGAATATGAGCGCCACTTCATGCCTTACCACCCAGAATATTCTATCATCACTAACATTGACTTTGACCATCCAGACTATTTCACAAGTCTAGAGGATGTTTTCAATGCCTTTAACGACTATGCTAAACAAATTACCAAAGGTTTGTTTATCTACGGAGAAGATGCTGAATTGCGTAAGATTACGTCTGATGCACCAATTTATTATTATGGTTTTGAAGCAGAAGGTAATGACTTTGTTGCTAGTGATCTTCTTCGTTCAACAACTGGTTCAACCTTCACAGTTCATTTCCGTGGTCAAGAATTAGGGCAATTCCACATTCCAACCTTTGGTCGTCACAATATCATGAATGCGACAGCCGTTATTGGTCTTCTTTACACAGCAGGATTTGATTTGAACTTGGTGCGTGAACACTTGAAAACATTTGCCGGTGTTAAGCGTCGTTTCACTGAGAAAATTGTCAATGACACGGTGATTATCGATGACTTTGCTCACCATCCAACAGAAATTATTGCGACCTTGGATGCGGCGCGTCAAAAATACCCAAGCAAGGAAATTGTTGCAGTCTTCCAACCGCATACTTTTACAAGAACCATTGCCTTGTTGGACGAATTTGCCCACGCTTTGAACCAAGCGGATGCTGTTTATCTAGCCCAAATTTATGGATCTGCTCGTGAAGTAGACCATGGTGATGTTAAGGTAGAAGACCTAGCCAATAAAATCAATAAGAAACACCAAGTGATTACTGTTGAAAATGTTTCTCCACTCCTAGACCATGACAATGCTGTTTACGTCTTTATGGGAGCAGGAGATATCCAAACCTATGAATATTCATTCGAGCGTCTCTTGTCTAACCTGACAAGCAATGTTCAATAGGAAGTTCTCATGGAAATTCCAATTAAAATCATTCGGGCAAGTAAGTCTGATTTAACTGAGATAGAGGCACTTCAGGCCTCATCTTTTCCAGCTGAAAAGCAGCAACCTTCCCATATTTTAGAAGAAAGTATCCGTAAGTGTGCGGATACCTTTCTTCTAGCTAGGGATGAAAATCAGCTTCTGGGCTATGTTCTAGGCGATCCTCAGCCACATAATCCGCAATGTCTAGAAATGCATTCTTTAGTCATTGACTCTGGCCATCAGAGACAGGGCTTGGGCACGCTTCTTCTTGCAGCCTTGAAAGAGGTGGCGGTTGAGCTGGATTACAAAGCTATTCGTTTGAAGAGTCCTGATGAGTTGCTATCCTATTTTGAAATGAACGGTTTTATTGATGAAGAAACTTCCCTTTATGCAGCTAGTCAAGGTTTTAGTATGATTTGGTTTAATCCCTTTTATCTGGAGGCACAATGAAAATCAGGAAAGCAAGATTAGAAGATTTAGATCGTATCGTTGAGATTGAACTAGAAAATTTCTCACTTGAAGAAGCCATTCCTCGCTCGGTTTTTGAAGCTCATTTGCGAAAAATTCAGACCTCGTTTCTGGTTGCAGAAAAAGAAGGCAGAATCATGGGGTATATAGAAGGGCCAGTTGGACCACACCGTCATCTGCAAGATCAGTCTTTTACAGAAGAGATAGAAGATTATAGTCATGAGCCGGGTGGTTATATCTCTGTGACCTGTCTTTCCATTGCCAAGGAAGCACAGGGCCTTGGACTTGGTCAAAAATTATTAACAGCCTTGAAAGAGTTGGCTCTTGAACACGAAAGAGAAGGTATTAACCTAACCTGTCATGACTATCTCATCGCCTACTACGAAAAACATGGATTTGTCAATGAAGGCCGGTCTCAGTCAACCTTTGCAGGGGAAACCTGGTATGATATGGTCTGGGAAGCTAAAAAATAAGCGAGAAAAGCATGCTAGGTTGCTTTTCTTTCGTTTTTAAGATATAATATTATGGATTGTCAACGAGGAGGATAAACTTTTGAGTGAAAAAACAAGAGAAGACGAAAAATTAAGCTTTAAAGAGCAAATTTTACGTGATTTAGAGAGAGTAAAAAAACAAGATAGAAGTGAGCAAGAAAACGAGATTACAAGTTTTGAAACTCCTTTATCTCAAGAAGATTCAGTAGATCCTTCAACTCAGGAACATGAACCTTCAGCAGAAGAGTTGATGGCTAATTCTCTTTCTGTTGTGGATCAAATATTAAAGAATGCTCCTGGTGTTCCATCACGTTCTAATAATATTTCGGATGAAATTGCAGGAAATGAAGAAGTTGCAGAACCTAAAATTGAAGCGGTAGTTGAACCAGTAGAACCTGTTTTCGAGCCAGTTCAACCAAAAGTAGAACCTGTAAAACTTAACGAAGACAAAGAATTTAACGAGATTCCAACAAAGGTTGCGGTGTCGTATAAAACAAGTAGACAACAGGAAGAAGTTAGTACTCCTGCAGTGGATAATGAGCTATCTGAGTTAGCTGAATCGGCAGATAGCCTAGGTTCAGTTCCTAGACGTAGTCGCCGTGAGACAGTTAAACCAGTTAAGAAGAAAAAATCACATTTGAAGGCATTCTTCATTTCTCTACTGATTTTCCTAGCCTTGATTTCGGCAGGTGGTTACTTCGGTTATCAGTATGTTCAGTCATCCTTGCTACCTGTTGATGCAAATTCTAAGGAATATGTGACTGTTCAAATTCCAGAAGGAGCCAATGTCCAAGAAATCGGATCAACTCTTGAGCATTCTGGTGTGATTAAACACGGTGTGATTTTTGCTTTCTATGCAAAATATAAGAATTATTCAGATTTGAAGGCTGGATATTACAATTTGCAAAAGAGCATGAGTACAGAGGACATCATTAAGGAACTGCAAAAAGGTGGTACACCTGAACCTCAGGCTCCATCTCTTGCAAACTTGACAATTCCAGAAGGATATACCATTGATCAAATCGCCCAAGCTGTAGGCCAATTACAAGGTGAATTTAAAGAACCTTTGACAGCGGAAGCTTTCTTGGCTAAAGTGCAAGATGACAACTTTATCAGTCAAGAAGTTGCTAAATATCCAAACCTACTCGAAAGCTTGCCAACGAAAGAAAGTGGAGCTCGTTACCGTTTGGAAGGTTATCTTTTCCCAGCGACCTACTCTATCAAGGAAAGCACAACTATTGAAAGCTTGATTGATGAGATGCTGGCAGCTATGGATAAGACCTTGACTCCGCACTATAGTGCAATTAAGTCTAAGAACTTGACAGTCAATGAATTGCTAACAATTGCTTCACTGGTTGAAAAAGAAGGGGCTAAGACTGAAGACCGTAAGTTGATTGCGGGTGTTTTCTACAACCGTTTGAATCTTGGTATGCCACTTCAAAGCAATATTGCAATCTTGTATGCCCAAGGGAAACTTGGTCAAAATATCAGCCTAGCAGATGATGCTGGAATTGATACATCGATTAATTCACCATACAATGTTTATACAAAACCTGGTTTGATGCCTGGTCCAGTAGATAGCCCAAGTCAGGACGCGATTGAAGCAAGTATCAATCAAACTAAGAGTGAGAACCTATACTTTGTAGCCAATGTTACAGATGGTAAAGTCTATTACGCAGTGACACAGGAAGAACATGATCGTAATGTAGCTGAGCACGTCAATAGCAAGCTTACTCAAAATAGTAGTTCAAACTAAGACTACAAACATGAGAATCTCAGATAGAGATTCAATATTATCGAAGGAAAGTTGAGAAAAATGGCAGAAAAAACATATCCTATGACCCTTGAGGAAAAGGAAAAACTTGAAAAAGAATTAGAAGAATTGAAATTGGTCCGCCGTCCAGAAGTGGTAGAACGCATTAAGATTGCCCGTTCATACGGTGACCTTTCTGAAAACAGTGAATACGAAGCAGCTAAGGATGAACAAGCCTTTGTCGAAGGACAAATCTCTAGCTTGGAAACAAAAATCCGTTATGCTGAAATCGTCAATAGTGACTCAGTTGCCCAAGACGAAGTAGCGATTGGTAAAACAGTCACTATCCAAGAAATTGGTGAGGACGAAGAAGAAGTTTATATTATCGTAGGTTCAGCGGGTGCGGATGCCTTTGCAGGTAAAGTTTCAAATGAAAGCCCAATTGGACAAGCCTTGATTGGCAAGAAAACAGGTGATACAGCAACAATTGAAACACCTGTTGGTAGCTATGATGTAAAAATCTTGAAGGTTGAAAAAACAGCCTAATGATTAAAAGGAGTAAAAAGAGGGAAAAATCCTTCTTTGCTCCTTTTTAGGTTTAAAAAGAATTGGAGACTATATGAGTTCAAAGAAGAAAAAAAACAAGATGGAGCGTGGTCTGACTAATCGTCACGTGCAGGTTATGGCCATTGCGGGAACAATCGGAACAGGACTCTTTTTGGGAGCAGGTCGTTCTATTAGCCTTACAGGTCCTTCCATTGTACTGATTTATATGATTACTGGGGCTTTCATGTTCCTTATGATGCGTGCGGTTGGGGAAATGCTCTACCAAGACCCTGAGCAACATACCTTTATCAACTTTATCACGCGCCATTTGGGTAAGGGCTGGGGTTATTTCTCGGTTTGGTCCTACTGGCTATCCGTTGTCTTTATAGGTATGGCGGAAATCACTGCTATCTCTCACTATGTTCAGTTTTGGTTCCCTAGCTGGCCAAGTTGGATGATTGAGATTGGATTTTTGACCATTCTAGCCTTAGTCAATCTGATTGCGGTGAAGCTCTTTGGGGAAGTTGAGTTTTGGTTTGCGATGGTCAAGATTGTGGCTATTTTAGCTATGATTGCCACAGGAGTCTTTATGGTCTTGACAGGCTTTAAGACACCACATGGAGTAGCAAGTTTGGCCAATATCACCGACAATTTCTCCCTCTTCCCTAATGGTGGAGTGAACTTTGTCATGGCCTTTCAGATGGTTTTCTTTGCTTACCTCATGATTGAGTTTATCGGGGTAACAACTTCTGAAACCAAAAATCCACGTCAAGTCTTGCCAAAAGCCGTTAAGGAAATTCCTTTGCGTATCGCCTTTTTCTACGGTGGTGCCCTCTTAGCCATCATGGCTATCATTCCATGGCGTGAGCTTGCTTCTGCTGATTCTCCTTTTGTTACAGTATTTGAATTGGCAGGTATCAAGTGGGCAGCAGCCTTGATTAACTTCGTCGTTTTGACATCAGCAGCATCTGCTCTTAACTCAACCCTTTATTCAACAGGACGTCATTTGTACCAGATTGCTCATGATTCGCCAAATTCATTCTTAAAGGCTATTAAGGCAGATACTCTTTCTCGCCACAATGTGCCACAAAATGCCATCATCGCTTCAGCAATCTTGATTGCCCTAGCAGCCTTTATTAATGTCTTGCCAGGTGTTTCAGATGCCTTTGCCTTGATTACGGCATCATCATCAGGTGTTTATATTGCCATTTATATCTTGATTATGGTGGCTCACCTTAAATACCGCAAGTCACCAGACTTTATGGCGGATGGCTATCTCATGCCCCATTATCGTTTCCTAAATCCTTTAACCATGCTCTTCTTTGCCTTTGTCTTCGTAACCCTCTTTTTACAAGAGTCTACATTTGTAGGAGCAATCGGATCAGCTATCTGGATTATCGGTTTCGGGATTTATAGCCAGTGGAAATTTAGAAAATAGATTTGAAACTCATCAACTCAGGTTGGTGAGTTTTTGCTAGTTTGACAGTCTATTGAAATAAGACTATAATCAAGCTGTAACAGTATTTAAGGAGATTTAGATGTACTTTAGATTGGAAAATAAGGAATCCCATAAATCACAAGAAATAGGGAATCTGATTCGTGCTTATAATCGTTCAAAAAGAGAAGAGGCTGAAAGTAAGCCACTTAATCTTTATGTCGAAGATGAAAAGGGCAATCTCCTGGCGGGTTTGATAGCAGAGACTTTTGGAAATTGGCTAGAAATCGAGTATTTATTTGTAAAAGAGGAACTTAGAGGGCAAGGAATCGGTTCAAAACTATTGCAACAAGCAGAAACTGAAGCTAAGAATCGAAACTGTCGTTTTGCTTTTGTCAATACCTACCAGTTTCAAGCTCCAGATTTTTATAAAATGCATGGCTACAAGGAAGTCTTTAGCTTACAAGACTATCCCTACATTGGGCAAAGATATTATTACCAAAAGAATCTGTAAGATGAATATGAAAGCATAAATCAAAGAGGGGTTCTTGACATAAGTATGAAGGGGATTCTCGATAAATACCAGTTAAATCCTACAAATTGTGTCTTTCTAGACGATATTGAAGACAATGCAATCGTAGCTGAGAAATTGGGAATCAAGTCCTATCAGGTTAAGAAAAGAAGTGATGTCGTCGATATTTTGAAATCCTATATTTAAACTTAACACTCTCTATTTTTATGGTAGAGAGTTTTTTGTTAATAAAATTTTACAAAATGACATTTATATATTGCATTAAGTTAGATATATGATATAATGTTGTTAAAAAGAGGCGCAACTTTTTAAAATTAATGATGATCAAAGAGAAAACCAAGAATATTAATGGAGGAATTAAAAAATGGAAGTTATAAATGTAAGTAAAAATTATGGTCATTCAACCATTCTCAAAGATATAAATTTCGCACTTAATAAGGGTGAAATTGTTGGTCTAGTAGGGAGAAACGGAGTTGGCAAGAGTACATTGATGAAAATTCTTGTTCAGAATAATGAACCGAATTTAGGGAATATTATAAGTAGTGATAATGTTGGGTATTTAATCGAAGAACCAAAATTATTTTTATCTAAAACAGGTTTAGAGAATTTAAAATATTTGTCAAATTTATATGGTATTGACTACAATCAAGAAAGATTTGGAAGTTTGATCCAAGAGTTAGATTTGACTCAGTCTATTAATAAAAAAGTAAAGACCTATTCTTTGGGTACAAAACAAAAATTAGCTTTGCTTCTAACTCTCGTTACGGAACCTGATATATTGATTTTAGATGAACCGACTAATGGTTTAGATATTGAATCATCACAAATAGTTTTAGCGGTTCTAAAAAATTTAGCTTTACATGAAAATGTGGGAATTTTAATATCGAGTCATAAATTAGAAGATATTGAAGAAATTTGTGAGAGGGTTCTTTTCTTGGAGAACGGGCTTTTGACATTTCAAAAAGTAGGAAAAGATAGTCATAATTGCTTGTTTGAGATAGCTTTTTCATCAGCTACAGATAAAGACATTTTTATTACCAAACAAGAATTTGGGGATATTGTTCAGAAAGAGGGACTGAGAATTACTATGTCTGGGAATATTCAAAGTAGTGAGCTTTTTAAATTTTTTAACGAAAACTCTATTAAAGTAGTTGATTTTGAAACTAAAAAAGAGACGCTTAAAGATATTTATCTAAATCGTTCAAAATAAAGGAAGGTTATAATCATGAAATTAAATAAATTGAATTTTCTTAAGGAAAATATAAGAGATTTATATTCATCAGGCGTAATATATCTCGGTTTGATTATCTCGTTTATACCGCCGATATTGGTTACATTCTTTATTCTAAAGACTCAAGGGACATCGCTTGGTATTAAGCATATTTCAAACTTTTATGCTATGCTCGGTATGTTAATGGCTATTATACATGCAAATCGAATTATTAGCAGGGATTTTTCCCACAATACGATCAGTTTATTTTATAATCAACAGAAAAATCGGATGATTTACGTCTGGTCTAATTTTCTATATGTCATCTCAGTTTCCATTATTTATTCTTTGAATGGCATTGTGCTACTAGTCATCGTAAGTAAATTGGGTGTTCCAGGTGATTTAGGATTAGATTTTATAGTATCCATTGTAGTCAATACAATTTTGTTAGTCCTATTTTATTTTCTATTATCTTATATTTTCTATTTATACAAATTGAAAAGTGGCTTGGTATTTGGTATTTTAGTAGCTTTACTACTCTTTATCCCTAATATATTAAATACGATTATGATGAATACTAGTAATGATTTGTTTATCAAAGCAATTGAACTTCTTCCTTTTTATTCTTTACCTGTATTTGTAGCTTCAAATACGATGTCTATTAGTCAGTATCTTGTGGTAATCACTACAATCATTTTACTGTACTTGTTCACTCTCAAGAAAAGCAAGGAGTATTCATTTTAGTTTTATTTAGTATTATTTTGCAGACTTAAAATCCAGCAAAAATCAGTCATCTTGCTATGCTCCTGCTCTTGTTGTGTACACGTTTTTGTCTTATGCTAGACTCATTTCCAAAAGCATTATATAATAGTGATATGAAAGCAATTAAATAAGAATACAAGCAATCAAAACTCGTTTAAAAGACCCTACTAAAGCTAATACTAAACAAAAAATCAAATAGCAAACTAGGAAGTTTATTTCAAACAATCCAACATACTGATTTTAGTCTGAAGATAATATTGGAGTGCTAATTAATGAGGTTATAATAAATAGCTGACAGCTTGTGTTGATTTTGGATTTTTTAAGAGTAGATGAGTATTAAAACTATAAGGAGGACGCAGGTGGCTAAAAATTTAAAATTAAAATTAGCTCGGGTAGAGCTTGATTTAACTCAAGGTCAATTGGCAGAGGCTGTGGGGGTGACGCGCCAGACTATTGGTTTGATAGAGGCAGGGAAATACAATCCCAGTCTCTCGCTTTGCCAGTCTATTTGCAGATGTTTAGGAAAAACCCTAGACCAACTATTTTGGGAGGAAGAAGATGGTAAATAAATTCATTCATTATCAATTACTTGACGAAAGAGAAGAACAACTAATCAATAAAGCTGGGGCAGAGTCTTTTTCACTCTTTATTGGGCTTGTACTTCTAAGCTATTTGGTGGCAGTGTTGGCTCCATCTCTTTTTAATCCGAATTTTCTAGTCTATACTCTGATAGTAGGAATTTTCTTCTTTTTCAATCGTGCCCGTTATCTGGGAGTGACCTACTATAGTCGTTTTCATTTTACGATTTTGGGTTGTTTTTTCCTAACCTTGGCTATTACGGCTCTTTTGATGTTACAGAATTATCAATTCAACATAGAAGTTTATCAGCACAATCCTTTGAACGTTAAATACCTATCTGCTTGGGCAATTACTTATGTTATTTACCTTCCCTGGGTCTTTATTGGCAATCTTGGTCTTAAGAGCTATGGCGAATGGGCTCAGAAAAAGTTTGAACAAGATATGGATGAACTGGAGAGTGGAGAATAGCTTGTTACTCTTTTCTCAATCCAGCTAAAATGTGATATAATAGTACTAATTTATTGGAATACATGAAAGTTTTTGAAAATTTCATGTGTTTCTAGCTAAGGAAGTAGGAAAAGTATGTATCCAGATGATAGTTTGACATTGCACACGGACTTGTACCAGATTAACATGATGCAAGTTTACTTTGACCAAGGGATTCACAATAAAAAGGCGGTCTTTGAGGTTTATTTCCGCCAACAGCCTTTTAAGAATGGCTATGCGGTTTTTGCAGGTTTAGAAAGAATTGTGAACTATCTTGAAAACTTGCGTTTTTCAGATAGTGATATTGCCTATTTGGAGTCGCTTGGTTATCATGGTGCATTCTTGGACTACCTTCGCAATTTCAAGTTGGAGTTGACCGTTCGTTCTGCCCAAGAAGGGGACTTGGTCTTTGCTAATGAACCGATTGTACAGGTGGAAGGCCCTCTAGCTCAATGTCAGTTGGTCGAAACTGCTCTTTTGAACATCGTCAACTACCAGACCTTGGTGGCGACTAAGGCAGCTCGTATTCGCTCGGTTATTGAAGATGAACCCTTGATGGAGTTTGGGACACGTCGGGCTCAAGAAATGGATGCGGCTATCTGGGGAACACGCGCAGCGGTGATTGGTGGCGCCAATGGAACCAGCAACGTGCGCGCTGGTAAACTCTTTGACATTCCTGTCTTGGGGACTCATGCCCATGCCTTGGTGCAGGTTTATGGCAATGATTATGAGGCTTTCAAGGCTTATGCTGCGACCCACAAAAACTGTGTATTTCTTGTGGACACCTATGACACCCTTCGCATTGGGGTACCCGCTGCTATTCAGGTGGCTCGTGAGCTAGGTAACCAGATTAACTTTATGGGTGTGCGGATTGATTCTGGGGATATTGCCTACATTTCCAAGAAAGTTCGTCAGCAACTGGACGAGGCTGGATTTACAGAGGCTAAGATTTATGCTTCTAATGATTTGGACGAAAATACTATCCTCAACCTCAAGATGCAAAAGGCCAAGATTGATGTCTGGGGTGTGGGTACCAAGTTGATTACAGCTTATGACCAGCCAGCTCTTGGGGCAGTTTATAAGATTGTTGCAATCGAAGATGAAAATGGCCAGATGCGCAATACTATCAAGCTGTCAAATAATGCTGAAAAAGTGTCTACACCAGGTAAGAAGCAGGTGTGGCGCATTACCAGTCGTGAAAAAGGCAAGTCAGAAGGAGACTATATCACTTATGATGGCGTAGATGTTGCCAGCATGACAGAAATCAAGATGTTCCACCCGACTTATACCTATATCAAAAAGACCGTTCGTAATTTTGATGCAGTTCCTCTATTGGTGGATATTTTTAAGGATGGGAAATTGGTCTATGACTTACCAAGTTTACCTGATATTCAAGCCTATGCTCGTAAGGAATTTGACAAGCTCTGGGACGAGTACAAACGGGTGCTCAATCCGCAACACTATCCAGTGGACTTGGCGCGTGATGTATGGCAAGACAAGATGGACTTGATTGACAAGATGCGTAAGGAAGCCCTCGGTGAAGGAGAAGAAGAATGAGTTTGCAAGAGATTATTATTCAAGAACTAGGCGTGAAACCAGTGATCGATGCCCAAGAAGAAATCTGTCGTTCTATTGATTTCTTAAAAAGATATCTGAAAAAGCATCCCTTCCTTAAAACTTTTGTACTAGGAATTTCTGGAGGACAAGACTCAACCTTAGCAGGACGATTGGCTCAACTGGCCATGGAAGAACTGCGAGCAGAGACGGGTGATGACAGCTACAAATTTATTGCGGTCCGCCTGCCTTATGGAGTACAAGCCGATGAAGCAGATGCTCAAAAAGCTCTAGCCTTCATCCAGCCAGATGTCAGCTTGGTTGTGAATATCAAGGAGTCTGCAGATGCTATGACAGCTGCAGTTGAAGCGACAGGTAGTCCTGTTTCAGATTTTAACAAGGGCAATATCAAGGCACGTTGCCGTATGATTGCTCAGTATGCCCTTGCTGGTTCCCATAGAGGAGCGGTCATTGGAACAGACCACGCTGCGGAAAATATCACAGGCTTCTTTACCAAGTTTGGTGATGGTGGTGCAGATATTCTCCCTCTTTATCGCCTCAATAAACGCCAAGGAAAACAACTCTTGAAGGAACTTGGTGCAGACCCAGCCCTTTATGAAAAAATCCCAACAGCAGACCTAGAAGAAGATAAACCAGGTCTAGCTGACGAAGTGGCCCTTGGAGTCACTTATGAAGAGATTGACGACTACCTAGAAGGAAAAATAATCAGCCCAGAAGCTCAAGCAACTATCGAAAACTGGTGGCACAAAGGCCAACACAAACGCCACCTACCAATCACCGTATTTGATGACTTTTGGGAGTAAAAAGGTCCGGGGGACCTTTTTAGCTTCTTGCCCTGAAATTAAAAAGCAAGAAAAACCTCCAGTGGAGGTTTTCAGCCTCTCACCTTGGAATAAGAAAGTGAGAGAAGGTCCGGTAACTCACAGAGTTCGATTTCGTCGTCTCACCCCCGCAACGATGACTAGGTTTGAAAAAGCTTGCTAGAGCGCATTTCAAACCAGACAGCGACTGCGTCAAGTAACTAGATGAAAAACTTGTTTTTTAGTTGTTACTGAGTTTAGTCTTTTTACCCCGAGCATGGAAACAGGTAAGCGAAGAAGGTCCGGGGGACCTTTTTAGCTTATTACCTGGAAATTAAAAAGCAAAGTAAATTTAAATTGAGGTTGGACATAGAATCATCTATCAGAAAGCGAGGTAGAGTCATGAAAGCAATCGGTACGCAAATATTACAGACAGAGCGTTTAACCTTGCGAAGATTTGTGGAAAGTGATGCAGAAGCTATGTTTCAGAATTGGGCTTCATCCGCTGAAAATCTGACCTATGTCACTTGGGATCCCCATTATGATGTCGAGGTGACTCGAAATTCGATTCGTAATTGGATTGCCTCCTATGCAAATCCCAACTATTACAAATGGGCCATTTGCCTCAAAGAAAATCCGGAGAAAGTTATAGGAGATATCAGCATAGTTGCAATAGATGATAACGATTCTTCTTGTGAAATTGGTTATGTGTTAGGCAAGAAATACTGGGGTCATGGTATAATGACGGAGGCCTTGAAAGCTGTCTTGGATTTCTGTTTTACTCAAGCAGGTTTTCAAGATGTCAGAGCACGATATGCTAGTCTCAATCCAGCTTCAGGTCGTGTCATGGAGAAGGCTGGAATGTCCTATCTAAAGACTATTACCAATGGTGTAGAGAGAAAAGGCTATCTTGCGGACCTTATTTATTATCAGATAAGTATGGAAGACTAGTGAAGTTTCTTTTCAGTTTCCATCAAAGTCAGACCTTGTCTGGCTTTTTTTGAACCATTTTTTACATAACCTGATTAAATTCCTATTTTTCCCTATCATTGTCCCTGTTTTTTCTGGAGTTTTAGGGCTATAATAGTCCTATCAAATCAAAGAATGGAGGAAGGCAATGGATAATATAATCTTTTTAATCAGTGTTTTTCTTGCTGGAATTCTTTCCTTCTTTTCTCCTTGTATTTTACCCTTGTTACCGGTCTATGCAGGGGTCTTGTTGGATGATAAAGATGGTGCTCAGATTTCTAGTGGCAAATTTTCAATCTCAGTTGTTAGTTTATTGCGAACTCTAGCTTTTATAGCGGGGATTTCCTTTATCTTTATCCTACTGGGTTATGGCGCTGGCTTTTTAGGAGACCTTTTGTATGCTTCTTGGTTTCAGTATGTGACGGGTGCAGTTATCATTCTCTTGGGCTTGCACCAGATGGAAATCTTACATTTTCAGGGACTCTACAAGGAAAGAAGGCTGCAACTAAAGAGACAGGAGCAAAAGGGTAAGGGCTATAGTCAGGCATTTTTACTGGGGTTGACTTTTAGTTTTGCTTGGACGCCTTGTGTAGGGCCGGTTCTTGGTTCTGTTTTGGCCTTGGCGGCTTCAGGTGGCTCAGGTGCTTGGCAGGGAGCTGGTCTCATGTTGGTGTACACGTTAGGTTTGGCGCTACCATTCTTGGTTCTAGCCTTAGCCTCCAGCTATGTTTTGAAACATTTCCGAAAACTACATCCCTACCTCGGAACCCTCAAAAAAGTGGGTGGTTTCCTCATAATCGTAATGGGAATTTTGGTGCTTTTAGGAAATGCTTCTATTTTGACAAGATTATTTGAATAGAGAGGAAGAAGAAATGAAAAAATGGCAAACATGTCTCCTTGGAGTCGGATCAATCTGTTGCTTGGCAGCCTGTTCGGCTAAAAACATGCCAGACGAATCTACTATGAAGGAGCAAACCAAAACAGAACAAGTCAGTGCGCAAACTGCTACTAAAGGTCAGGCGGTTGCTGATTTCGAACTGACGGGAGTAGATGGCAAGACCTACCGCTTGTCTGATTACAAGGGAAAGAAAGTCTATCTCAAATTCTGGGCTTCTTGGTGTTCCATCTGTCTAGCCAGTCTTCCTGATACGGACGAAATTGCTAAGGATGCTGGTGATGATTATGTGGTCTTGACAGTAGTGTCACCAGGACATAAGGGGGAACAAGCAGAATCGGACTTTAAGAACTGGTACAAGGGCTTGGATTATAAAAATTTCCCAGTTCTAATTGACCCGTCAGGCAAACTATTGGAAAGTTATGGTGTTCGTTCTTACCCAACTCAAGCCTTTATAGACAAGGAAGGTAAGCTGGTCAAAACGCAACCAGGTTTTATGGATAAGGATATGATTTTAAAGACATTGAAAGAAATGGGGTAGAGAAAGGTCATGAATGATAAAGTAAAATTGTTTGTCTTGGCAGGAATCTTTTTCCTAGCCATAACCGGTTTCTATTTTCTATTGATGCGAAATGCAGGGCAGACAGATAGCTCGCAAATTGAGAAAGCATCAGTTAGCCAAGGAGGAAAAACAGTGAAAAAAACAGAAATTAGTAAAGATGCAGACTTGCATGAAATTTATCTAGCTGGAGGATGTTTCTGGGGAGTGGAGGAATACTTCTCACGCGTTCCCGGAGTAACGGATGCTGTTTCAGGCTATGCAAATGGTAGAGGGGAAAAAACCAAGTACGAATTGATTAACCAAACAGGTCATGCGGAGACTGTCCATGTCACCTATGATGCCAAGCAAATTTCCCTCAAGGAAATCCTGCTTCATTATTTCCGCATTATCAATCCAACCAGCAAAAATAAACAAGGGAATGATGTGGGAACCCAGTACCGTACTGGTGTTTATTACACAGATGACAAGGATTTAGAGGTAATCAACCAAGTCTTTGATGAGGTGGCTAATAAATACGACCAACCTCTAGCAGTTGAAAAGGAAACCTTGAAGAATTTTGTAGTGGCAGAGGATTACCACCAAGACTACCTCAAGAAAAATCCAAATGGCTACTGCCATATCAATGTCAATCAGGCAGCCTATCCCGTCATCGATGCCAGCAAATACCCCAAACCAAGCGATGAAGAATTGAAAAAGACCTTGTCACCTGAGGAGTATGCAGTTACTCAGAAAAATCAAACAGAACGGGCTTTCTCAAACCGCTACTGGGATAAATTTGAATCTGGTATCTATGTGGATGTGGCAACTGGCGAACCCCTCTTTTCATCAAAGGACAAGTTTGAGTCTGGTTGTGGTTGGCCTAGTTTTACCCAACCCATCAGTCCAGATGTTGCCACCTACAAGGAAGATAAGTCTTACAATATGACGCGTATGGAAGTTCGGAGCCGAGTTGGAGATTCTCACCTTGGCCATGTCTTTACGGATGGACCACAGGACAAGGGTGGCTTGCGCTACTGTATTAATAGTCTCTCTATCCGCTTTATTCCCAAAGACCAAATGGAAGAAAAAGGTTACGCTTATTTACTAGATTATGTTGATTAAGAGGGCTTTCCTAAGCAGTTAGAGGAGAATTTTGCTATACTGATACTAGTAAGTGACAAAGGAGAGAAGCATGACCTACACAATCTTAATCGTAGAAGATGAATATCTGGTAAGACAAGGCTTGACCAAACTGGTCAATGTAGCAGCCTACGATATGGAAATCATCGGTCAGGCTGAAAATGGAAGACAGGCTTGGGAATTGATACAAAAGCAGGTGCCGGATATCATTTTAACCGATATCAACATGCCTCAGCTAAATGGCATCCAGTTGGCCAGTCTGGTCCGAGAAACCTATCCTCAGGTTCATTTGGTCTTTTTAACTGGTTACGATGATTTTGATTATGCTCTGTCTGCTGTCAAACTCGGTGTGGATGACTACCTGCTTAAGCCCTTTTCTCGTCAGGATATTGAGGAAATGTTGGGGAAAATCAAGCAAAAGTTGGATAAGGAAGAGAAAGAAGAGCAGTTACAAGATTTATTAACCGATAAGTTTGAAGGAAACATGGCCCAGAAAATCCAGTCCCATCTGGCTGATAGTCAGTTTAGTTTAAAGTCTTTGGCCAGTGACTTGGGCTTTAGTCCGACTTATCTGAGTTCTTTGATTAAGAAAGAGTTGGGCCTACCTTTTCAGGATTATCTGGTGAGAGAACGTGTCAAACAAGCTAAGCTCTTGCTTTTAACTACAGATCTGAAGATTTATGAGATCGCAGAGAAAGTTGGTTTTGAAGATATGAACTATTTTACCCAACGTTTTAAACAGATTGCAGGTGTGACACCTCGTCAGTTTAAGAAGGGAGAAGGCCGATGAAGCGTTCTTCTCTCCTAGTCAGAATGGTTATTTCCATCTTTCTGGTCTTTCTCATTCTCCTAGCTCTGGTTGGGACTTTCTACTATCAATCTAGTTCCTCGGCCATTGAGGCTACTATTGAAGGCAATAGCCAAACGACTATCAGTCAGACTAGCCACTTTATCCAGTCTTATATCAAAAAATTAGAAACCACCTCTACTAGTTTGACCCAGCAGACGGATGTCCTATCCTATGCTGAGAATCCCAGTCAAGACAAGGTCAAGGGAATTCGAGATCTGTTTTTGACTATCTTGAAGGCAGACCAGGACTTGAAAACTGTTGTTCTTGTGACTAAATCCGGTCAGGTCATTTCTACAGATGACAGTGTGCAGATGAAAACTTCTTCTGATATGATGGCTGAAGAATGGTATCAAAAGGCCATTCATCAGGGGGCTAAGCCAGTTTTGACACCAGCTCGTAAATCAGATAGTCAGTGGGTCATTTCTGTCACTCAAGAACTTGTTGATGCAAAGGGAGCTAATCTGGGCGTGCTTCGTTTGGATATTTCTTATGAAACTCTGGAAGCCTATCTCAACCAACTCCAGTTGGGTCAGCAGGGCTTTGCCTTTATCATCAATGAAAATCATGAATTTGTTTACCATCCTAAACACACAGTTTATAGCTCATCTAGTGAAATGGAGGCCATGAAACCTTACATTGAGACAGGGCAGGGTTATACTCCAGATCACAAATCCTACGTCAGTCAGGAAAGGATTGCTGGAACTGATTGGACGGTGCTTGGTGTGTCCTCGTTGGAGAAGTTAGATCAGGTTCGGAGTCAACTCATGTGGACCTTGCTTGGAGCCAGTGTCACATCTCTTCTTGCCTGTCTCTGCTTGGTGTGGTTCAGTCTCAAGCGCTGGATTGCTCCTCTGAATGACTTGAGAGAAACCATGCTGGAGATTGCTTCTGGTAATCAGAATCTTCGTGCCAAGGAAACTGGTGCCCATGAACTGAGAGAAGTGACTCGCCAGTTCAATGCCATGTTGAATCAGATTGATCAGCTGATGGCAGCTATTCGCAGGCAAGAAGAAACGACCCGTCAGTACCAACTTCAAGCCTTGTCGAGCCAGATTAATCCGCATTTCCTCTATAACACCTTGGACACCATCATCTGGATGGCAGAATTTCAGGATAGTCAGCGAGTAGTTCAGGTGACCAAGTCCTTGGCGACCTACTTCCGCTTGGCGCTCAATCAAGGCAAGGACTTGATTTCCCTGTCTGACGAAATCAACCATGTCCGCCAGTATCTCTTTATCCAAAAACAACGCTATGGAGATAAGCTGGAATACGAAATTGATGAAAATCCTGCCTTTGATAAGCTAGTCTTGCCAAAGTTGGTGTTACAACCCTTGGTAGAAAATGCCCTGTACCATGGCATTAAGGAGAAGGAAGGTCAGGGACATATTAGAGTTTCTGTTCAGAAACAGGATTCAGGATTGGTCATCCGTATTGAGGATGATGGGGTTGGTTTCCAAGATGCTAGCGATAGTAGTCAAAGTCAACTCAAACGTGGGGGAGTTGGTCTTCAAAATGTTGACCAACGGCTCAAACTTCACTTTGGAGAAGATTACCAAATGAAGATTGATTCTATTCCCTCAAAAGGTACGACAGTTGAAATATACATAAATAGAATAGAAACTAGCTAACTCCCAGTCAATTCTGGGAGTTTTATGCGTAATTGGGCAAGCTTTCTAGGTTGTCTATCTTGCTAAAAAGTAGAAAAAACGATATGATAGATAATGACAAAAGAGGTATCAAGTATGAAGGAAAAAGACATTCAAAGAGAAACAAGCCAGATTGTAAAAGATGTATTAGAAAAGGCCAATTTGAAGCAAGGATCTATCTTTGTTTTGGGCCTTTCTTCTAGTGAAGTGATAGGTGGTCAGATTGGCAAGGAATCCAGTCAAGAAATTGGGGAAATCATTGTGAAGACCATCCTAGATATCTTAGAGGAAAAAGGAATTCATCTAGCTGTTCAAGGTTGTGAACATGTCAATCGGGCCCTCGTCGTTGAACGTCAGGTGGCAGAGCAGTTTGGTCTGGAAATCGTCAGTGTCCTTCCTACCCTTCATGCAGGAGGGTCAGGTCAGTTGGCAGCCTTCAAGTTTATGCAAGATCCAGTTGAGGTTGAATTTATCAAGGCTCATGCTGGATTGGATATCGGAGACACCTCAATTGGCATGCATGTCAATCATGTTCAGGTTCCGATTCGCCCTCTTTTGAGAGAAATTGGGCATGCCCATGTAACGGCTCTTGCTAGCCGTCCAAAATTAATTGGAGGTGCGCGTGCGCACTATCCACAAGATTCTATTAGAAAGTCATAAGAATGAGAAAAACAAAACAACAACTAGAAAAAATCACAAAATATTCGATTCGTAAGCTAACTGTTGGGGTAGGTCCTGTAGCTATCGGGGCCTTCCTTTTTGGTGCTAGTACCCTTTCAGTAGATAAGGTGCAAGCCAATGAAGTGGGTGGTGCTCATAGTGTTCATTACCGATATTTGGCGGAGCAGGAATTGACCGAGTCTGAAAAAGCCTTAATTCACCATGAAGTCCCTTCGGAGTTTCAAGAGGATGATATTATCTATGCAGTGTATCGAAAGAAAGTTAGTACCTACCAAGAACTTCCTTATACAGGGAGTAAAGAATTAGCCTTGGCTGGTATAGGGTTGGCTACGGCTTCTTTGGCTGTTTTATTAATCTCTAAAAAACATCGTGGTAAGGTGCTTGGTGTCTTATTAATTAGTTCGATTGGTGCAAGCAACTTTGTTCCTTTCACCACATTTGCGTTTGAAAATAAAGAGTTACTTTCTTATAACCAAACTATTTCAGCCTCTACACATGAAGGTTTGGCTGAAGGGATTATACACATTGATGGCTATGAATACATTGGTTACTTCAAGGAAGCAGAACTTCACCCATCAAGACCAGCTTCAGCTGAGAAGCCTCAGTTGCCAGTAGAAAAGCAAAGTGCAAATGAAATCGAGAAGACAGAAGTAGTTCAAGAAACACCAGTTTCTGAGAAACCTCAGACAAGACTGGAAGAGAGCTTAGTGGATATTCCTTTTGAAACAGTCACAAGCCCATATACCAATCTAGCAGAAGGACAGACTCGTATTGTCACAGCTGGAGTAAATGGTCAGCGTCGCCTTGTAACCAAAGTATCGATGGTTAATGGTCAAGAAGTTAGAGAAGTCATCGAAGACCAAGTGGTTCAAAATCCTGTTTCGCAAGTCATTGCAGTCGGAACTAAGAAAGAAGAGCAACCTGCCCCAACTCCAGTACCACAAGCTGAACCAACGCATCAAGTAGCTAAAGGAACGCAAGAGGCAGGCAAAGAAGGTCAAGCCTTAACGCAACCAACCTTACCAGAGGCTCCAGTTGAAGCAAAAGGAACCCAAGAGGCAGGCAAAGCAGGTCAAGCTCTAACACAACCAGAACTTCCAGAAGCTCCAGTTGAAGCAAAAGGAACCCAAGAGGCAGGCAAAGCAGGTCAAGCTCTAACACAACCAGAACTACCAGAGGCTCCAGTTGAAGCAAAAGGTACCCAAGAGGAAGGCAAAGCAGGTCAAGCTCTCACACAGCCAAAATTACCAGAAGCCCAAGTAGAAGTAAAAGGTACACAAGAGGAAGGTAAAGCAGGTCAAGCCCTTATAAAAGAACAGTTACCTGAGTACAAAGTAACTGAGGGAGCGGTTACGAAAGAAACTACTACTGAGATTGACTATAAGACAGAAATTATCGAGGATCCAACCAAATATACGGATGAAGAAACTGTAGTTCAAGATGGAGAAAAGGGCAGTAAAATTACCAAAACGACTTATAAGACTCTCGAAGGTGTTGAGACTGACCAAGTTTTAAATACAACAACTACTGTTGTCAAAGAACCAGTCACTAAAAAAATAAGCCGTGGGACAAAACCAATTGAAGGAACTCTGGTGGAAGAAAGTCTTGAAAAGATTCCATTTAAGGAAGTTCTTAAAGAAGATGACCAACTGAAAAAGGGTGAAAGAGTTACTGTCCAAGAAGGAAAAGATGGGCAGAAAAAAGTTACCAAGACTTACAAAACTATCAAAGGTTTAAAAACTGAAGAAGCACCTAAAATTGTGGAACAGGTTCTGGAGTTAGACCAAGATCGTATCGTCAAATTAGGAACTAAAAACTTTGAAAAACCAATCTTAAGTTTGTCACTTGTTGATGTTAATGATTTGAAACGTTCATCTCAAATTCGTTATAATTTGGAAAATCCAAGTAAAGCAGCCATTAAATCTATCACTCTAACTCTGAAAAAGGGTGATGAAATTGTTAAAACTTTGAATGTTTCACCAGACGACTTGACAACGACCTTGACAGATTTGCAGTACTACAAGGATT
Source organism: Streptococcus mitis (assembly GCF_002096815.1). Classification (GTDB taxonomy): domain Bacteria; phylum Bacillota; class Bacilli; order Lactobacillales; family Streptococcaceae; genus Streptococcus; species Streptococcus mitis_AD. The sequence goes on along the minus strand of NZ_NCVJ01000019.1, from coordinate 196,444 downwards.
ATAAACTTAAAACTAAGATGGTTTATGACCGTGGTGAGGGTGATGAGGAAGAAGTTCTGAAAGAAGAACCGCTAAGAATTGACCTCAAAAAAGTTGAAATCAAAAACATCAAAGAAACAAGCTTGATGAGTGTGGATGCTGACGGTAATGAAACAGATACTAGTTTGCTGACAGAAAAACCAACTGATCTTGCTCCGCTTTATTTACGAGTGACCACTCATGACAATAAAATAACAAGACTGGCTGTTGACAAGATTGAAGAAGTAGAAAAAGACGGAAAAACTTTATACAAAGTCACTGCCAAAGCACCTGATTTGATTCAACGGAATGCTGACAACACACTTAGCGAAGAGTATGTCCATTACTTTGAAAAACAAAAAGCACACGATGGTGATGTATATTATAGCTTTAACGACCTAGTAACGGCTATGAAAGCTAATCCAAGTGGTACCTTTAAACTTGGTGCAGATTTGAATGCAGCAAATGTACCAACTCCGAATAAACAATATGTACCTGGTAAATTTAGCGGAACTTTAACAAGTGTTGACGGTAAACAATATACCATTCATAATATGGCTCGTCAGTTATTCGATAACGTTGAAGGCGGTACAGTTAAAAACATTAACTTAGGTAATGTTGATATTAATATGCCTTGGGTTGACAATATTTCTGCTCTTGCTAGAACTGTTAAAAATGCTACGGTTGAAAATATTAAAGTAACTGGTAGCATTCTTGGAAGAGATGGAATTGCTGGTATTATTAATAAAGGAGATACGGGAGCTCAATTAACAAATGTTGCATTCATCGGCAATCTTACTGGTGTTGGTAACAGAGGTTGGGATTTCGGTGGTATTGCCGGAGAGCTTTGGAAAGGTAATATAGATAAAGCTTATGTAAATGCTAATATGGTAGCTAATAAAGCTCGTATCGGTGGTCTTGTTGCTAGAACGGACAACAGTGGTGACCCTAACGGAATTGGTAAATACGGGGCTGTCCGTAATGCTGTTACAAAAGGAACTATTAAAGTAAAAGATCCTGTTGAAACAGGTGGATTCATCAGTAAAAACTGGGCATGGGGTAAAGTTGCTGACTCTGTGTCTATGATGAAAGTTGAAAATGGTGAAGTATTCTATGGATCTAAAGATATTGCTGAAGATGATGGTTACTTCTCAAACAATGCATTAGAACGTAACTTTATAGTTAAAGATGTAAGTACAGGTAAGCGTTCATTTAGATTCTCTACCTCTGATAGAATTAAAGAGGTTTCTCAAGAAGAAGCAGATAAGAAAATTGCAACATTAGGAATTACAGCTAATGATTATGTTATCAATCCTCTTGTTTCAGATACACTAAATAATGTAAAACCAAAATCTGACACTTACAAGGACATTCAAGATTACAATGCTTCTCGTGAGCTTGCTTACCGTAACATCGAAAAACTTCAACCGTTCTACAACAAAGAATGGATTGTAAATCAAGGAAATAAATTAGCCGCTGATAGTCCATTAATGACTAAAGAAGTATTGTCTGTAACTGCAATGAAAGGCAATGACTTTGTCACAGACCTTACAGATGCTGACCATATTATGGTTCACTACGCAGATAAGACAAAAGATATCTTTACAATTGCACCTAAAGATTCTCAAGTGAAACAAGTTAAAGAATACAGCGTGGCTGAATTGGGTGAAGTCGTTTATACACCAAACATGGTTGTTAAAGATCGTGCAGATTTAATCAGCGCTATTGAAAGTAAGTTAAGTCCAGTTGAACTGCAATCTGACCCGATTTACCAACACTTGGGTAGAACTGGTGGTAACAAAGTCAATGCAATTAAAGATTTGTACTTAGAAGAAAGCTTCAAGTATGTTAAAGATAATCTTAATCAATTCGTTACGAAGTTAGTGGAAAATGAAGATCACCAGCTTAACACTGATGAGGCTGCTAAACGTGCCTTGATTAAGAAAATCGATGACAATAAGGCCGCAGTTCTTCTTGGTTTGTCTTACCTCAACCGTTACTACGGAGTTAAATTCGATGACTTTAATATTAAAGAGTTAATGTTATTTAAACCTGACTTCTATGGTAAGAATGTTAGTGTGTTAGACTTTTTGATTAAGGTTGGTTCTAAAGAAAGTAACATTAAAGGTGATAGAACTTTAGAAGCTTATCGCGAAACGATCGGTGGAGTTATCGGTATAGGCGAGTTAAACAGTTTCTTAGACTATAATATGCGTCTATTCACAAGTGATACAGACTTAAACGATTGGTTCATAAAAGCTACTAAAGATAATGTATATATCGTTGAACCTAAAACAACAACTCCTGAATTTGCTGATAAGAAACATAGAGCATACGAAGGATTAAATAACGACATGCACGGTAAGATGATTTTACCACTTCTTAACTTAAAAGATGCGCATATGTTCTTAATCTCAACATATAACACTATGGCATACAGTTCATTTGAGAAATACGGTAAGAATACTGAAGCCGAACGTGAAGCATTCAAAGCTGAAATCAATAAAGTCGCTAAAGGTCAACAAAATTACCTAGATTTCTGGTCTCGTTTATCATTAGATAAAGTTCGTAATCAACTACTTAAGAGCAACAACATGGTACCAACTCCTGTGTTAGATAACCAAAACTATAAAGGCATCAGCACAGATAAATACGGACATACGAACAGTGGTAAGGATGTAGCACCTATCCGTGAATTATACGGACCAACAGGTCGTTATCATGCTACTGACTGGCGTATGGGAGCTGTAGCTCGTATTTACGGTAACCCTTATAAGGATGATTCAGTCTTCTTCATGGTTACTGATATGATTAGTGACTTTGGTATCTCAGCCTTCACTCACGAAACAACTCACGTAAATGACCGTATGGTTTACTTAGGCGGTTCAAGACACCGTGAAGGTACTGACCTAGAAGCATTTGCACAAGGTATGTTACAATCACCTGCTGAAACAAGTCCAAACGGCGATTTTAAAGCACTAGGATTGAACATGGCCTACGAACGTCCAAACGATGGAAACCAATGGTACAACACTAATCCAAACGATCTTGCATCTCGTGCAGAAATCGATCATTATATGAAAGGTTTCAACGATACTCTAATGCTTCTTGATTACCTTGAAGGAGAAGCTGTAATCGATAAACACAGTAAAGAACTAAATAACGCTTGGTTCAAGAAAGTAGATAAGCAACTTCGTGGAGCTAATACGAAGAACCAATACGACAACGTTAGAGATTTAAATGCAGAAGAAAAAGAATATAATTTAACATCTGTTAACGACTTAGTAGAGAAAAACTTCATGACTAAGCACGGTCCTGGTAATGGTCAGTATGATCCAACTGGATTTGGCTCTGCCTATGTAACTGTACCAATTACAGCTGGTATCTATGGTGGTAATACGAGTGAAGGTGCTCCAGGAGCAATGTCATTCAAACATAACACCTTCCGTATGTGGGGTTACTTTGGATATGAAAAAGGATTCTTAAACTACGCTTCTAACATGCTGAAAAATGAGTCTAAACAAGCAGGTCATGCTACTCTAGGAGATGACTTCATCATTAAGAAAGTTTCTGATGGTAAATTTAGTAGTCTAGAAGATTGGAAGAAAGAATACTTCAAAGAAGTTGTTGATAAAGCAAAAGCAGGATTTAACCCTGTTACAATTGACGGTACTACATACAGTAGTTACGAAGACTTGAAGAATGCATTTGCTGCTGCCGTTGATAAAGATAAAGCAACTCTTAAAAATGGATCAGTTAAATTTGATAATACTGTATCACTTAAAGAGAAATTATTCAAAAAACTTCTTCAACAAACAAACAGCTTTAAAACTTCAATCTTTAAATAATCGAAATCTCTCATCTGCTTTGCGGATGAGGGTTTTCTTATTTTGTGCTATACTTAAGATATGCATAGAAAAACAGTGATTGATTTTAGAGCTTTGGGGGAGAGATACACCTTTACCCAGCCCATTAAAGAGTTAAAAACGAGAGATTTAGCAGAAGTGGAAGATTTGCTGGCACAAGTGGAGAGCTACCAAGAGCAAGGCTATTATGTGGTGGGCTATGTCAGCTACGAGGCTGCACCTGCTTTTGAGGAGAAATTAGCAGTTCATAAAGCTCCTTTACTGGCAGAGTATCTGCTATATTTTACCGTTCATGATAGCGTAGAAACTTCCCCTATTCCTCTGACTTATGATGAGGTTGATTTGCCTTCAAATTGGCAGGAAGTGACGTCTGCAGCAGACTATGAAAAGGCGATTGCACAGATACATCATCATTTGCGGCAGGGAGACACCTACCAGGTCAACTACACAGTCCAACTCAAGCAGGAGTTGTCTGCCAATCCTTTTGCCATCTACAATCGTATGGTGGTAGAGCAGGAGGCAGGCTACAATGCCTATGTGGAACATGACGAGATGGCAGTCATTTCCATGAGCCCAGAGCTCTTTTTTGAGCAGAATGGCCGCGAGTTGACAACGCGACCAATGAAGGGAACGACTCAGCGGGGAATGACTGATCAAGAAGACTTGGAGCAGGCCAGTTGGTTGGAACAGGATCCCAAAAATCGCTCTGAAAATATGATGATTGTGGACCTCTTGCGCAATGATATGAACCGTATTTCAGAAGTGGGCAGTGAGCATGTGGAGCGTCTGTGTCAAGTGGAGCAGTATTCTACTGTTTGGCAGATGACTTCGACCATCAAGAGTCAGTTGCGAGAGGATGTTGACCTTGTTGAAATCTTCCGTTCTCTCTTTCCTTGCGGTTCCATAACGGGAGCTCCAAAAATTGCGACTATGGAAATCATTAAGGAGTTGGAGCCACAACCGCGCGGAGTCTACTGTGGAACGATTGGTCTCTTGCTTCCAAATGGACGACGGATTTTCAATGTTGCCATTCGGACGATTCAACTGCATCAAGGGAAAGCCATCTATGGAGTTGGAGGTGGGATTACTTGGGATAGCACTTGGGAGTCTGAATACCGTGAGGTTCATCAAAAGGCAGCTGTTCTCTATCGTAAACAAGCTCGTTTTCAGCTAATTACTACTGGGAAAATCAGCCATAAGAATTTGCTGTTTGAAGAACAACATCTGGAAAGACTGAGAAAAGCTAGTCGTTATTTTGCTTATCCTTTTGATCCAGAAGAACTGAAACAAAAGATAGAGGAAGAGTGTCAGGCTTGTGATGCTAATCAAGATTACCGCTTGCGAATCAGCCTTAGCAAATCTAGAGAGATAGAAGTCGATCGCCAAGTATTAACACCCCTCAGTACAAGCTTTTGTCAGGCCCAACTTTGCCTTCAGGAAGCCAATTTGAAACAAGCCTTTACCTACTTCAAAACGACTCACCGACCGCATTTGAACCTAGGGGAACAAGAGAAGGTTTACCATAATAAGTCTGGAGAGCTACTTGAAACCTCTATCGGAAATTTGGTTCTGAAAATCACTGGAAAACTCTATACACCGCCTATCCGACTGGGAATCTTGCCAGGAATTTATCGTCAGCATTTGCTGGAAAGAGGACAGGTAGAAGAGAAAGTCTTGACCTTGGCAGATTTAGCCCAAGCAGAAGCTATTTACGGCTGTAATGCAGTGAGAGGCTTGTATGAGTTGCAAGTGATAGGATTGTGAGTTTTAGCTATTAATAGCTTTTAGTATATATTAATACATATTTTTGTTATAATGTAATCGTAAACAATAAAAATTTAAAGGAGATTTTTATGAGAAAATCAAAAAAATTTTTGGTTACAAGTTTAGCAGCAACTACTCTTGCACTTGTTTCTTTTTCAGATACAATGGGGGTGTTGCCTTTCTCGCCTCAGAAAGTATCTGCTCAAGAAAAGGATGCGTCTAAAAATGGTAAGATTGTAAAAGAGAATACAAAACCTGCGCCGAAGCCGGCACCAAAACCCGCGCCGAAGCCGGCACCAAAACCTGCGCCGAAGCCGGCACCAAAACCTGCGCCGAAGCCGGCACCAAAACCCACGCCGAAGCCAGCACCAAAACCCGCGCCGAAGCCAGCACCAAAAACTGCGCTGAAGCCAGCACCAAAACCAGCGCCGAAGCCGGCACCAAAACCTAAAGAAACAACTCCTAAACAGGATAAATCACAATCTAAAGTTCAGTCTGGCTGGGTAGGAAATTACTACCTCAAATCAGATGGGAAGAGAGCTAAAAATGAATGGGTAGATGGTGGTCGTTATTATGTTGATTCTGATGGAAAAAAGGTTAAAAGTGACTGGATTTATGATAAAAAGCATGGTTCCTATTATTATCTAACAGCAGAAGGAAGCTCTGCTCGCAATAAATGGATAGGAAATTCTTATCTCAAATCAGATGGGAAGATGGCCAAGAATGAATGGGTAGATGGCGGTCGTTACTATGTCGATTCTAAAGGTTATATGGTGAAGGATAAATGGGTAGATGGTGGCCGTTACTATGTAGGATACGATGGTGTGCGGCAACCAAAACCAGCAGATGGGAACCAGTACAATGCTGCTTTAGAAAAGGCAAAGAGTTATAATTCGTGGGCAAATATGTCAAAAAAAGCTCTCTATGAGCAATTAACGTGGCATGGTTTTTCAAGTTCAGCAGTGCAGTATGCCATCGATCACTTGAATGCAGATTATAAGGCAAATGCCTTAGCTAAAGCAAGAGAATATCGAAAATATAGTAATATCTCAAAAACTGAAATTTATGACAGGCTAACTTCTTCTTGGTTTGGAAAATTTACAAAAGAAGAAGCAAACTATGCCATTCAAAAACTTAATCTACCATCAGAAGGCAGCCATGTTCGCAATAAATGGGTAGGAGCTTATTATTATAAATCAGATGGAAAGATGGCCAAGAATGAATGGGTAGATGGCGGTCGTTACTATGTCGATTCTAAAGGTTATATGGTGAAGGATAAATGGGTAGATGGTGGCCG
>NZ_NCVJ01000003.1:1299-1711 GCF_002096815.1 Streptococcus mitis | reverse complement strand
CTTGCTGATTGGCTCGCACTTGTTGACGCTGATTCAGAGGCCGATGTGCTTGCTGATTCTGACGCACTTGTTGACGCTGACTCAGAGGCGCTTGTGCTTGCTGATTGACTCGCACTTGTTGATGCTGATTCTGATGCTGATGTGCTTGCTGATTGGCTCGCACTTGTTGATGCTGATTCAGATGCTGATGTGCTTGCTGATTGACTCGCACTTGTTGATGCTGACTCAGAAGCTGATGTGCTTGCTGATTGACTTGCACTTGTTGATGCTGACTCAGAGGCACTTGTGCTTGCTGATTGACTCGCACTTGTTGATGCTGACTCAGAAGCGCTTGTTGATGCTGATTCAGATGCCGATGTGCTTGCTGATTGGCTCGCACTTGTTGATGCTGATTCTGATGCTGATGTGCTTG
>NZ_NCVJ01000003.1:0-1223 GCF_002096815.1 Streptococcus mitis | reverse complement strand
GACGTGCTTGCTGATTGGCTTGCACTTGTTGAGGCTGACTCAGAAGCTGATGTGCTTGCTGATTGGCTTGCACTTGTTGAGGCTGATTCAGATGCTGATGTGCTTGCTGATTGGCTCGCACTTGTTGATGCTGACTCAGAGGCACTTGTGCTTGCTGATTGACTCGCACTTGTTGATGCTGATTCAGATGCTGATGTGCTTGCTGATTGGCTCGCACTTGTTGACGCTGATTCAGAGGCCGATGTGCTTGCTGATTCTGACGCACTTGTTGACGCTGACTCAGAGGCACTTGTCGATGCTGATTCAGAAGCTGATGTGCTTGCTGATTGGCTCGCACTTGTTGAGGCTGACTCAGAGGCACTTGTGCTTGCTGATTGGCTCGCACTTGTTGACGCTGACTCAGAGGCACTTGTCGATGCTGATTGGCTCGCACTTGTCGATGCTGATTCAGATGCTGATGTGCTTGCTGATTGGCTCGCGCTTGTTGATGCTGACTCAGACGCTGATGTGCTTGCTGATTGGCTCGCACTTGTTGATGCTGATTCAGATGCCGATGTGCTTGCTGATTGGCTCGCACTTGTTGATGCTGATTCTGATGCTGATGTGCTTGCTGATTGGCTCGCGCTTGTTGATGCTGACTCAGACGCTGATGTGCTTGCTGATTGGCTCGCACTTGTTGATGCTGATTCTGATGCTGATGTGCTTGCTGATTCAGAAGCGCTTGTTGATGCTGATTCAGATGCCGATGTGCTTGCTGATTGGCTCGCACTTGTTGAGGCTGATTCTGATGCTGATGTGCTTGCTGATTGGCTCGCGCTTGTTGATGCTGATTCTGATGCTGATGTGCTTGCTGATTGGCTTGCACTTGTTGATGCTGACTCAGAAGCTGATGTGCTTGCTGATTGGCTCGCGCTTGTTGATGCTGACTCAGAGGCACTTGTGCTTGCTGATTGGCTCGCACTTGTTGAGGCTGATTCAGAAGCCGATGTGCTTGCTGATTCTGATGCACTTGTTGAGGCTGATTCAGATGCCGACGTGCTTGCTGATTGGCTTGCACTTGTTGATGCTGACTCAGACGCCGACGTGCTTGCTGATTGGCTCGCACTTGTTGAGGCTGACTCAGAAGCTGATGTGCTTGCTGATTGACTCGCACTTGTTGAGGCTGATTCAGAAGCTGATGTGCTTGCTGATTGGCTTGCACTTGTTGAGGCTGATTGGCTCGC
>NZ_NCVJ01000013.1:0-4490 GCF_002096815.1 Streptococcus mitis | reverse complement strand
TTTTTTTTTTGCAATCTGATTTTTTTATTTTGGAAAAAATGGCATAATAGTATTGTAGAAAATTGATTGATGTGGAGTAACGAAAAACAAGGGGAAATAAGTAAAGAAAGCCTTCAAAACAAAGGCTTTTTGTAATGGTTCAAAAAGTAAAAAAATAAAAAACAGGAAAAATTAAAGCTATTACCAATTTAAAACTAAGAAAAAATAAGACTAAAAATAAATACTTTTAAAAAAAATAAGCAAATAAAAAATAAATACTTTAAAAAATTTAAGACACAAATAAAAAAGAAAGGAAAAAAGGAAAACTATATAAAAAAGAAATGTCGTTGTTTATATATCGATTTGTAGAAGAAGCTCGAACCCAGTCCCAGCTGTAAATGGGAGTCAAAGCATAGACTCAGAAAAGTTGCTCCAATGTCATGGCATAGACATTTGTAAAAAAGTTGCCATGCCACCTTCTTAGGTGGCGGTTATACCTGACCAGTTCTGACGCTGGCGTTACAAAATTCCATTAAGGAGGTCACTATGGACAATGTTAGAAAAGAGGGACGCTGGGCGAAGAAGCGTCGCCTTAGAAGAGAAGAAGAGGAAAGAGATAAAGAAGAAAAGGCGGAGTATCGCGATATAGGTCGCTTAAAAATACAGTCTATGTATAAGGCTGGTTTTGGGCGAAGTCGCGCCAGCGACAAGCTTAAAGGCATGACTTCTGATAAAATCTATTCAAAGTCAACTTTTGAGACTTACAAAAAACAATATCGCTACTTTTGCGACTATCTAAAGGAGCAAAAGCCTGAGGTAAAAACCATGGATCAAGCGAAGAACTCTGTAAATGATTATCTTCTTTATCTTATTGAAAAAAGAAAGTCAGCGTATTCTATCAATACGATAAAATCAGCGCTAGCAAAGGTTTTTGAAGCCCCAACAACTGACTTTATAAAGACTCCAGAGCGTACTCGTGCGAACATTGCACGGTCAAGATACGATGCCATCAGGGATAAAGACCTTTCCGCCAAAACGGAACAAAAATATGCTCGTTTTACTTCTGCTTTCGGTCTTAGAAGAGCTGAGATGGAGCAGATAACTGCTGAAGACCTTCTTTTCAAAGATGGTAAGTATTACCTCAATGTGACGAAAGGAACGAAGGGCGGTCGCCCTAGAGTTGCTGAAATAGTTGGAATTTCTGAAGCTGAAACAAAAGAAATTGTAGCTTGGATACAATCTAAAAAAGGGAAGCTTTTTCCTAAGCTACCCTCACACTATGACAACCACCATTATAGAGCGCTCTACGCAAAAAGGGTGTATAACAAATATGCCAGGGATGTGAACAAAATCCCTGCAAAGGAAAGATATGTAATGAGAAAAGATAGAGCTGGGGAGACTTTCGACAAGGCTGCGATGAAAATCGCCAGCAAATTCCTCGGTCATAACAGAATTTCAGTGATAGCGCAGAGCTATCTATACGATTAGAATATTAGTGATAATCTCACCTTTTTTAGGTGAGATTTTTTTGTATAATAAAGGTGCGTTCTAAGGAAGACATTTCGCCCGTCTTTTCAGGGTTTTCTTTGAGTTATTTGACTTTTTTGGGAAAAAAAGATATAATTCAAATAATCAAAACAATAAACCTACTTTCTTTTATTTTTTGATTACTAAAACACATACAAGTTGACCATAAAGCAAAATACTTTCAAGTATTTATTTCATAAAAAGGCAAGTTTGGGGAAACTTGTCTTTTTTTTTATGGTAAAAAAAATTACCCACTGGGGAAGTGGGTAACTAAAACACACTTACTGTTGTGCCTATTGTTTTTGGTTCAAGTCGTAGAATTTATGCACAAAATCTAGAACAAGACCGCCAACAACATGTGCTGCAACAGTTAACAAGAAGTTGACCATTTTGCATACCTCCTTGTATTTACTAACTCAGACGGCTTGCTACAGGCACCTTTATCATCAGTGACTCATCAGAGTCTATTAAATTATATCATAAAATACTCCAGCCCCTTAAACAGTTCCAGCTCTTTTCTATTTTTCGTCTAGGAAGTCATAGATGTCTGTTTGCCCTGGTACTACATCGGGCTCGCTAGGTTTATCTTTATCCAGTTTCCCTAGAAGTTCCCATTTTTTGGCTTCCAGATTAGCCCGTCCCTCTTCAATTTCTTTTTTCTTATCAGCGATTTCTGCTTGAGCTCCAGGAGTATCAAGCGTGCCGTTCAACTTGTGAAACTCGATTAGCTCGTCTATAATTTTTGGGTCTAACGGATTTTTGTAGTCAGACTTGCTCCACTTAGGCACATTGGTTTTCTTAGCAGCCTTTTTAGATGGCTTTTTAGGAGTGTTTTTAGGCTTGTCGTACTTATGCGGATCATAAGCCTCTGTTACTTCTTTTTTCCATGTAAATTCATAGCCCAAAACAGGATTTCCGCGTTTGTTTGACTTGATTTTTTTTACTTTTAAATCTACAAAATACGGAGAAAGTTGCTCTTTAATAGGTTTGATCACTGCTCTATCAATTTCACTAGACTTATAGCTAGAGGGCATGTCGAGTATCCTTTTTAGGTCATCTATAGCAAATTCTTTTTTCCCTACTGTCCTCCATTGTTTCAACAATCGATACATAGTTTTGGCATAGGTTGACCTAATACTAGTAAATTCTTCAAGTTCATATCGTGTAAATTGAGTTTCTAGTTTGTTTAGAATGTAATCAAAATTAGACGATACTTTAACCTCAACTATCCTTTTTTCTAAGTCTACCTCTAATAATTCAAACAGAGTCATAACTCTAAATTTTTTTTCAGATTGTTCAAAATAGGTTAATTGACCTATCTTTTTTACTGCTGATACTACAGTTTCTTCCCAACGATATTTTCGAGATGAACTTGCAAGTTGCTTTAGTTCATCTGTATCGAATACAAGTTTTTTCAATCCTTGTTCTTTAGCTTTTGTCAGTATCGCAAAAAAGAAGTTCATCTCTTCAGATGTCCATGTTCTCATGACTACTGTATTCAAATCGTTATGATATTTCACTACTTCGTTTCTCATTAAGAACCCTCCTATCTATTCTTAATTATACCATTTTTCTTTTTATATGTAAAGATATATTTGTTCTTTATAAATGCACTTTTCTACACCCATAAATGCACATTTCTACACCCATAAATGCACTTTTCTACACCCATAAATGCACATTTCTACACCCATAAAAGCTGAAACTCCTTGGCGCTCTAAGGCTCGTGGAGGTGCTAAATATATATTAAACATTTATTAAATATATAATAAAAAGGAGACTCACTTCGTTCGCTCCTCTATCCCCCCATTTATAAATCAATTTATTAGTTTAAATTACAACCTAATTAGTGCTATATACTACTCCAATCCATATCTTTTCATTAGTTCCTCTTTAGTAAAATAGTTCCCTTTCTCCATGTCTGCAACACATCTATCTACTTCCTCTTGAAGTTTATCAAAAAGCGCTTTTGAGTCTGAGCCTAGAAGGTGCTCTCTGACCTCTTCTAGAGGGATACACTCCCCTCTCTCATAGGCTTCCAATCCAGCTTGGATTTCAGCTTGCAACTCTAAAAAGATTCGTTCTTTTTCTTCTTCTTGATTCATAGGAAACCTCCGTTTTATGGATACATAAGACTTTGCTACTCATAGTATACCATGATTTAATTAAACAAATGGTATACTATGAGTAATCGAAGAAAAATTTGTGTGAAAAGAGGTGATAGTTATGCTAGACAAAAATAATTATCAAAACAATATAAAGCAATTTAGAGTTAGAGAGGGTTTGACGCAGGAAGAATTAGCTAAAAAAATAAATATTTCAAGGCAAATGATCGGTTTAATAGAAAATAATAAAACAATACCATCTGTAGAAATAGCTTTAAAATTATCCAAAGTTCTAAAAGAACCTGTAGAAAATCTTTTTTTTGAAAGGGCTTTACTATTTGTTGCTTTAATGATATTATGTTATTAAAATAAACAACAAAGGAGATTGCGTATGTGGGCTCTACCTGTTTTAATTGGTTTTGCGATCGGACAATTGTTAAGCCGATAATGTGTGAAGAGAGCTTGAGCTCTCTTTTTTCTTGCCGAAAATAGCGATAGCGTTCGGCAATCGCACGCATTCGTGCGACAAAGTGAAGGAAGAAACCCGCCCAAAGGGTTTCTGATGAACGATAAATGTTTACCCGTTAGTGGGATTTTTCGAAGAAAAACCGACGGGTAAACATTTATCTGCCACTTTAGTGGCTTATCAAAAAAATTGTGTAGCAGTAGATTTTTTATTTTTTTAATTTCTAATTTTTTTATTTTTTATTTTGGTCCATTTTAAGTAATAGATTTTAAGCATGAATCTATTGTTTTTTTATTGTTTTTGCTTTTGTAATTTCGTTTTTTTTTTTGCAATCTGATTTTTTTATTTTGGAAAAAATGGCATAATAGTATTGTAGAAAATTGATTGATGTGGAGTAACGAAAAACAAGGGGA
>NZ_NCVJ01000008.1:0-4599 GCF_002096815.1 Streptococcus mitis | reverse complement strand
TGCCATCTGCAACATACCATAGTCCGTACGGGATTCGAACCCGTGTTACCGCCGTGAAAAGGCGGTGTCTTAACCCCTTGACCAACGGACCAGAGCTGTTATTTTCAACTCTTACTATTATACCGACTTTTCTAACTTTGTCAACACCTTTTTTGTATTTTTTTCAAGTTAAGTAAAAAGAGTCAGCATTATACTGACTCTTCTATTGATTATTAAACTTAGAAGCACGTTCTTCTCCCCACCAATAGGGCATTAGTTTTGCGACTTTCACTATCTTTCTTCTATCGTAGTCCATCATGAATTCTGCATCTTTATTTTCAGCGTTCAACTCTAAAAGGAATTCTCTGCAAGCTCCACAGGGCATTCCTGAACTTCCACCATACGGCGGTTTATCTCGGAAGGCTAAGACTTTTTTAACCTTAGTTTGTCCTGAAAATTGGTACATATTGAAGAGTGCGGCGCGCTCTGCACAGAGATGGAATACACCACAGGTTCCCTCCATACAGAAACCTGTAAATATTTGTCCATCTTCTGCTTCTACTGCGGCTACAACATGGTTGGCGTAAACAAAATCAGATACTTCATGTGGATTGTATAGTTTCTGTGCTTCTTCGTACATCTTTTCCCAGATGTCCATTATTGTACCCTTCTTATTTAGAGATTTCTTTTAACATATTTTCGATATGCTGGATTGATTTTTCACGACCTAACAAGAAGATTGTATCTGGCAATTCTGGTCCATGCATTTCACCTGAAACTGCAATACGAATTGGCATGAAGAGATTTTTCCCTTTAATACCTGTTTCTTTTTGAACTGCTTTAATTTGTGGGAAGATATTTTCTGTCACAAATTCATCATCTGTCATTGCTTCAAGTTTTGCTTTGAAGGCTTCAAGAACTGTTGGGACTGTTTCACCCGCCATGACTTCGCGTTCTGCTTCTGTCAATTCTGGGAAATCTGAGAAGAAAAGATCTGTCAATGGAATAATTTCATCCACTGATTTCATTTGTGGTTTATAGAGCTCAACTAATTTTTCAGCCTTGTCAGTTAAACGGCCTGCTTCCTCTAAGAATGGTTTTGCCATTTCAAAGATAGTTTCTAGGTCTGCATTCTTGATATAATCATTGCTCATCCAGTCAAGTTTCTTCTGATCAAAGGCTGCTGGAGACTTGCTCAGGCGGTTTTCATCGAAAAGTTCAATGAGTTCTTCACGAGAGAAGATTTCATCTTCGCCACCTGGGTTCCAACCAAGAAGAGCAATAAAGTTAAAGACTGCTTCTGGTAAATAACCTTTTTTACGGTAGTCTTCGATAAACTGAAGGGTGTTGGTATCGCGTTTAGACAACTTTTTCCCAGTTTCAGAGTTGATAATTAAGGTCATGTGACCGAACTCTGGAGCTTCCCAACCAAGTGCTTCATAGACCATAAGCTGTTTCGGTGTATTAGCAATGTGGTCGTCTCCACGGATTACGTGAGAGATTTGCATATCATGGTCATCGATGACAACGGCAAAGTTGTAAGTTGGGTAACCGTCTTTCTTTTGGATAACCCAGTCACCACCGATATTGCCACCTTCAAATTCGATATCACCTTTGACCATATCATGCCACTTGTAGATACCTGACTCATTGACCGCCAAGCGAACTGTTGGTATGATACCAACAGCTTCACGTTCTGCGATATAAGCCGCTTTTTCCTCTTCACTCATACCAAGATATTCGTTGATATAACGAGGTGTTTCACCAGCTGCTTCTTGGCGTTCGCGTTCAGCTGCCAGCTCTTCTTCTGTAACGTAAGATTTGTAGGCTTTTCCTTCAGCTAATAGTTGGTCAATGTATTTTTGATACAAGTCCAAACGCTCAGACTGGCGGTAGTTTTCATGTGTTTCTGGGCTTTCATCCCAATCCATGCCTAACCAGCGAAGGTTTTCAAGCTGTGAGCGTTCCCCATCTTCGACATGGCGTTTACGGTCAGTATCTTCGATACGAATGATAAATGTTCCACCATGATGACGTGCGTAAAGGTAGTTGAACAATGCTGTACGGGCATTCCCGATGTGTAGTAGTCCTGTTGGACTTGGTGCGTAACGTACGCGGATATCTTTTGACATAGTTTCTCCTATAAAGTCTCTAGGCGTCTGCCTTTTTGCTCTCTATATTATATCACAAGTCTTGGCTGAGTCCAATTTCTATGGATAAAGAGAGTAAAAAGAGTGGACAAACCACTCTTTTCTTCTATTATAGACGTGCGTTAAGTTCTTTACTCAATTCTTCAAATCCTGGTTTTCCAAGAAGGGCAAACATGTTACGTTTATAAGCTTCAACACCTGGTTGGTCGAATGGGTTGATAGCATTCAAGTAACCAGAAAGGGCGATAGCCAATTCGAAGAAGTAGATTGTATAACCAAGAGTGAAAGCGTCTTGCTCTGGAAGAGTCACGTACATGTTTGGTACATCACCATCTGTGTGGGCAAGAAGAACACCGTCAGTCGCTTTTTTGTTTACAAAGTCAACGTCTTTTCCTTGAAGGTAACCAAGTCCGTCAAGGTCTTCTTCCAAAGTAGGAATAATCACGTTTTTACGAGGTTTGTCAACACGGACAACTGTTTCAAACATGATACGAGTTCCTTCTTGGATAAATTGACCAAGTGAGTGCAAGTCAGTTGAGAAGTTGGCTGAAGTTGGGTAGATACCTTTTTGATCTTTTCCTTCTGATTCACCAGCCAATTGTTTCCACCACTCTGAGAAGTATTGAAGTGATGGCTCGTAGTTTACCAAGATCTCAGTTGCATAACCTTTACGGTAAAGGATGTTACGAACTGCTGCGTATTGGTAAGCTTCGTTTTCAGAGATTTTATCTGAAGTGTAGTCTTTGCGAGCTGCATTCGCACCTTCCATAAGGGCTTTGATGTCAGCTCCTGATGCTGCGATTGGAAGCAAACCAACAGCTGTCAATACTGAGAAGCGTCCACCGATGTCATCTGGAACAACAAATGTTTCCCAACCGTTAGCGTCTGCTTCAACCTTAACAGCACCTTTTTGGCGGTCAGTTGTTGCATAGATACGTTTGTTAGCTTCTTCTTGTCCGTATTTCTTAACCAAGAGTTCTTTGAAGACACGGAAAGCGATAGCTGGTTCAGTTGTTGTACCTGATTTAGAAATCACGTTTACTGAGAAGTCTTTGTCAGCTACGTACTCTACCAAGTCAGCAAGGTAAGTAGATGAGATTGAGTTTCCTGCGTAAAGGATTTGTGGAGCTTTGCGCTCTTCTTTTGTTTGCAAGTTTGCAAAGTGGTGGTTCAAGAAGTCGATTGCTGCTTTGGCACCAAGGTAAGATCCACCGATACCGATCACAACCAAAACATCGCTGTCTGATTTGATTTGCTCAGCAGCTTTCAAGATGCGGTCAAATTCTTCGCGGTCGTAGTTTTCAGGAAGGTCCAACCATCCCAAAAAGTCGCTACCAGCACCAGTTCCTTTACGGATCAATTCATCTGCTGCTGTTACTTGTGATTGCATATATTCCACTTCATGTGGTGCAACAAATTTGTCTAAAACTTTTGAATAATCAAATTTAATATGTGACATGTTATTCCTCCAATATTTCTTCTTTTCTATCATAACGCTTACCTTCGTTTTTTTCAAGTTTTTTTGTCGAATTTCTCCAATTTTTATCAGAATTCAAACGTTTGCGTAAAAATGCCACATTCCAAAAATTTTGAAAAAATAAAATAAAGAACGACCAGATGTCCCAGTCGTCACAGTTCATTCAATAAATACTCAAATAGTTCTAAATTGCCATCTTCCTCATTAACCAGAAACTCTGGATGCCACTGCAAACCGATAATACGGTGTTCGTCGATAGACTCAATCGCTTCGATGGTTTGGTCTCTTGGATCAATGGCAGTCACACGGAAATTAGGTGCCAAATCTTTAATGCTTTGACGATGGACCGAGTTAACCTGACTTTCTTTTCCAAATAGCTTGGCCACCACGCTTCCTTCTACTGTCTCAATAGAATGAGATGTTCCGAAAGGCAGCCCTTGCCAGTGACCTTCGATTTCTTGATTGAGGGTTCCCCCAAAGGCAACATTGACAAGTTGAACACCGCGACAGATTGCCATAATTGGTTTATTCTGACGAAGCGCTTCTTTCAAGAGTGCCAATTCAAACTCATCGCGCACTAGATTGTAATCATCGCTCTCGATGGTCTTTTTCTCTCCATAAAACTGAGGGTGAACATTTTGACCGCCTGTCAAGATAAGTTTGTCAATCATTTCTACATAATCGCGTACAACTGACTCATCACCAACAGGAATGACTAAAGGGAGACCACCGACTTGACGAATGCTCTCTGCGAATCTACAAGATACAGATGAATGAATGTTTTTGCCTTCCGCGTCTACGGGACATAGATTTGCAGCAACTCCTACAACCGTTCTAGCCATGATGCCTCTCCTTTCGAATGTTAATACTCTTCGAAAATCAAATTCAAACCACATCAGCGTCGCCTTACCGTACTCAAGTACAGCTTGCGGCTAGCTTCCTAGTTTGCTCTTTGATTTTCATTGAGTATAACGATAGTCCTATCATATCACT
>NZ_NCVJ01000011.1:0-5208 GCF_002096815.1 Streptococcus mitis | reverse complement strand
TAGAGCTAAGCGACTTCCATATCTCACAGGGGGCAACCCCCAACTACTTCCGGCGTTCTAGGGCTTAACTTCTGTGTTCGGCATGGGTACAGGTGTATCTCCTAGGCTATCGTCACTTAACTCTGAGTAATACCTACTCAAAATTGAATATCTATTCAAACCAAGAAAACCGTTCGCTTTCATATTCTCAGTTACTTTGGATAAGTCCTCGAGCTATTAGTATTAGTCCGCTACATGTGTCGCCACACTTCCACTTCTAACCTATCTACCTGATCATCTCTCAGGGCTCTTACTGATATAAAATCATGGGAAATCTCATCTTGAGGTGGGTTTCACACTTAGATGCTTTCAGCGTTTATCCCTTCCCTACATAGCTACCCAGCGATGCCTTTGGCAAGACAACTGGTACACCAGCGGTAAGTCCACTCTGGTCCTCTCGTACTAGGAGCAGATCCTCTCAAATTTCCTACGCCCGCGACGGATAGGGACCGAACTGTCTCACGACGTTCTGAACCCAGCTCGCGTGCCGCTTTAATGGGCGAACAGCCCAACCCTTGGGACCGACTACAGCCCCAGGATGCGACGAGCCGACATCGAGGTGCCAAACCTCCCCGTCGATGTGAACTCTTGGGGGAGATAAGCCTGTTATCCCCAGGGTAGCTTTTATCCGTTGAGCGATGGCCCTTCCATACGGAACCACCGGATCACTAAGCCCGACTTTCGTCCCTGCTCGAGTTGTAGCTCTCGCAGTCAAGCTCCCTTATACCTTTACACTCTGCGAATGATTTCCAACCATTCTGAGGGAACCTTTGGGCGCCTCCGTTACCTTTTAGGAGGCGACCGCCCCAGTCAAACTGCCCGTCAGACACTGTCTCCGATAGGGATCACCTATCTGGGTTAGAGTGGCCATAACACAAGGGTAGTATCCCAACAACGTCTCCTTCGAAACTGGCGTCCCGATCTCATAGACTCCTACCTATCCTGTACATGTGGTACAGACACTCAATATCAAACTGCAGTAAAGCTCCATGGGGTCTTTCCGTCCTGTCGCGGGTAACCTGCATCTTCACAGGTACTAAAATTTCACCGAGTCTCTCGTTGAGACAGTGCCCAAATCATTACGCCTTTCGTGCGGGTCGGAACTTACCCGACAAGGAATTTCGCTACCTTAGGACCGTTATAGTTACGGCCGCCGTTTACTGGGGCTTCAATTCATACCTTCGCTTACGCTAAGCACTCCTCTTAACCTTCCAGCACCGGGCAGGCGTCACCCCCTATACATCATCTTACGATTTAGCAGAGAGCTGTGTTTTTGATAAACAGTTGCTTGGGCCTATTCACTGCGGCTGACGTAAAGTCAGCACCCCTTCTCCCGAAGTTACGGGGTCATTTTGCCGAGTTCCTTAACGAGAGTTCTCTCGCTCACCTGAGGCTACTCGCCTCGACTACCTGTGTCGGTTTGCGGTACGGGTAGAGTATGTTTAAACGCTAGAAGCTTTTCTTGGCAGTGTGACATCACTAACTTCGCTACTAAACTTCGCTCCCCATCACAGCTCAATGTTATAGATATAAGCATTTGACTCATATCACACCTCACTGCTTAGACAGACACTTCCAATCGTCTGCTTTAGTTAGCCTACTGCGTCCCTCCATCACTACATACTCTAGTACAGGAATATCAACCTGTTGTCCATCGGATACACCTTTCGGTCTCTCCTTAGGTCCCGACTAACCCAGGGCGGACGAGCCTTCCCCTGGAAACCTTAGTCTTACGGTGGACAGGATTCTCACCTGTCTTTCGCTACTCATACCGGCATTCTCACTTCTATGCGTTCCAGCACTCCTCACGGTACACCTTCATCACACATAGAACGCTCTCCTACCATACCTATAAAGGTATCCACAGCTTCGGTAAATTGTTTTAGCCCCGGTACATTTTCGGCGCAGGGTCACTCGACTAGTGAGCTATTACGCACTCTTTGAATGAATAGCTGCTTCTAAGCTAACATCCTAGTTGTCTGTGCAACCCCACATCCTTTTCCACTTAACAATTATTTTGGGACCTTAGCTGGTGGTCTGGGCTGTTTCCCTTTCGACTACGGATCTTAGCACTCGCAGTCTGACTGCCGACCATAATTCATTGGCATTCGGAGTTTATCTGAGATTGGTAATCCGGGATGGACCCCTCACCCAAACAGTGCTCTACCTCCAAGAATCTCTAATGTCGACGCTAGCCCTAAAGCTATTTCGGAGAGAACCAGCTATCTCCAAGTTCGTTTGGAATTTCTCCGCTACCCACAAGTCATCCAAGCACTTTTCAACGTGCCCTGGTTCGGTCCTCCAGTGCGTCTTACCGCACCTTCAACCTGCTCATGGGTAGGTCACATGGTTTCGGGTCTACGTCATGATACTAATCCGCCCTATTCAGACTCGGTTTCCCTACGGCTCCGTCTCTTCAACTTAACCTCGCATCATAACGTAACTCGCCGGTTCATTCTACAAAAGGCACGCTCTCACCCATTAACGGGCTCGAACTTGTTGTAGGCACACGGTTTCAGGTTCTATTTCACTCCCCTCCCGGGGTGCTTTTCACCTTTCCCTCACGGTACTGGTTCACTATCGGTCACTAGGGAGTATTTAGGGTTGGGAGATGGTCCTCCCAGATTCCGACGGGATTTCTCGTGTCCCGCCGTACTCAGGATACTGCTAGGTACAAAGACTATTTTAAATACGAGGCTATTACTCTCTTTGGCTGATCTTCCCAAATCATTCTTCTATAATCTTTGAGTCCACATTGCAGTCCTACAACCCCGAAGAGTAAACTCTTCGGTTTGCCCTTCTGCCGTTTCGCTCGCCGCTACTAAGGCAATCGCTTTTGCTTTCTCTTCCTGCAGCTACTTAGATGTTTCAGTTCACTGCGTCTTCCTCCTCACATCCTTAACAGATGCGGGTAACAGGTAGTACCTGTTGGGTTCCCCCATTCGGAAATCCCTGGATCATCGCTTACTTACAGCTACCCAAGGCATATCGTCGTTTGTCACGTCCTTCTTCGGCTCCTAGTGCCAAGGCATCCACCGTGCGCCCTTATTAACTTAACCTTATTTTTGACCTTTCAGTCATAAACTCTTTTAATACTACAGCGTTTTCGGTTTATTTTCTTGTTACTATTTGATATAGATATTCAATTTTCAATGTGCATTACTTGGTGATCTCTCACCAATGGAGCCTAGCGGGATCGAACCGCTGACCTCCTGCGTGCAAAGCAGGCGCTCTCCCAGCTGAG
Organism: Streptococcus mitis; assembly: GCF_002096815.1. GTDB lineage: Bacteria > Bacillota > Bacilli > Lactobacillales > Streptococcaceae > Streptococcus > Streptococcus mitis_AD. The sequence continues at coordinate 1,925 of NZ_NCVJ01000011.1, read as the reverse complement.
CTAAGGCCCCACAAGACCTCTCAAGACTAAACAAGACCAATGCGCAGTTCCTTATCCTTAGAAAGGAGGTGATCCAGCCGCACCTTCCGATACGGCTACCTTGTTACGACTTCACCCCAATCATCTATCCCACCTTAGGCGGCTGGCTCCTTACGGTTACCTCACCGACTTCGGGTGTTACAAACTCTCGTGGTGTGACGGGCGGTGTGTACAAGGCCCGGGAACGTATTCACCGCGGCGTGCTGATCCGCGATTACTAGCGATTCCGACTTCATGTAGGCGAGTTGCAGCCTACAATCCGAACTGAGACTGGCTTTAAGAGATTAGCTTGCCGTCACCGGCTTGCGACTCGTTGTACCAGCCATTGTAGCACGTGTGTAGCCCAGGTCATAAGGGGCATGATGATTTGACGTCATCCCCACCTTCCTCCGGTTTATTACCGGCAGTCTCGCTAGAGTGCCCAACTGAATGATGGCAACTAACAATAGGGGTTGCGCTCGTTGCGGGACTTAACCCAACATCTCACGACACGAGCTGACGACAACCATGCACCACCTGTCACCTCTGTCCCGAAGGAAAACTCTATCTCTAGAGCGGTCAGAGGGATGTCAAGACCTGGTAAGGTTCTTCGCGTTGCTTCGAATTAAACCACATGCTCCACCGCTTGTGCGGGCCCCCGTCAATTCCTTTGAGTTTCAACCTTGCGGTCGTACTCCCCAGGCGGAGTGCTTAATGCGTTAGCTACGGCACTAAACCCCGGAAAGGGTCTAACACCTAGCACTCATCGTTTACGGCGTGGACTACCAGGGTATCTAATCCTGTTTGCTCCCCACGCTTTCGAGCCTCAGCGTCAGTTACAAGCCAGAGAGCCGCTTTCGCCACCGGTGTTCCTCCATATATCTACGCATTTCACCGCTACACATGGAATTCCACTCTCCCCTCTTGCACTCAAGTTAAACAGTTTCCAAAGCGTACTATGGTTAAGCCACAGCCTTTAACTTCAGACTTATCTAACCGCCTGCGCTCGCTTTACGCCCAATAAATCCGGACAACGCTCGGGACCTACGTATTACCGCGGCTGCTGGCACGTAGTTAGCCGTCCCTTTCTGGTAAGATACCGTCACAGTGTGAACTTTCCACTCTCACACTCGTTCTTCTCTTACAACAGAGCTTTACGATCCGAAAACCTTCTTCACTCACGCGGCGTTGCTCGGTCAGACTTCCGTCCATTGCCGAAGATTCCCTACTGCTGCCTCCCGTAGGAGTCTGGGCCGTGTCTCAGTCCCAGTGTGGCCGATCACCCTCTCAGGTCGGCTATGTATCGTCGCCTTGGTGAGCCGTTACCCCACCAACTAGCTAATACAACGCAGGTCCATCTGGTAGTGATGCAATTGCACCTTTTAAGCAAATGTCATGCAACATCTACTGTTATGCGGTATTAGCTATCGTTTCCAATAGTTATCCCCCGCTACCAGGCAGGTTACCTACGCGTTACTCACCCGTTCGCAACTCATCCAGAAGAGCAAGCTCCTCCTTCAGCGTTCTACTTGCATGTATTAGGCACGCCGCCAGCGTTCGTCCTGAGCCAGGATCAAACTCTCATTAAAAGTTTGAGTTCTCACTCATTTCTGTCACTGACAGATTTATTGTTTTTTCATTGTTCAGTACTACAACCTTAGTTGTAGTGCCCTGCACATTGGTTCGTCTTGTTCAGTTTTCAAAGGTCTTTGTCACTCGCTTCTCTCAAGTGACAACTATATTAGTATATCACAGTCGCTTTCGCTTGTCAACACTTTTTTGAAACTTTTTTAAATCTTTTTTCATCAAGTGTGCCATCTGCAACATACCATAGTCCGTACGGGATTCGAACCCGTGTTACCGCCGTGAAAAGGCGGTGTCTTAACCCCTTGACCAACGGACCAGAG
>NZ_NCVJ01000014.1:0-5285 GCF_002096815.1 Streptococcus mitis | reverse complement strand
TATCATTTACTGTGCCAGTTCGCAACTTTAATGATTTGACCGCGAGGAGTGTACGCTCTTTTCTCAAAGAGTTAGGTCTTGATTTTAATTTTGATACCCGAGAAAAGGGAGCTTATGGCTACACTAGGTCTTTGAGTTATGTGAATGCAATCAATGTCCTTTATAACGATTTAGAAAGCCTAGTTACTACTAGTGAGGATAGATTAAAGCAAGCTCTTGATATGGGTATACACGTTGAAATGACAGGGCAAGGTTGCCGTTATTTCGAGGGGCTAGAAAATAATGACTGGATAGAATTTTTTAATCTATTGCGAAGTCTTGGGGCAAAGTTCAAGCGTTTGGATATTGCTCTAGATGATTATAAGAAGATGATAAAATTTTCAACCGTAAAAGATAAAATAAGGTCTGGTGAAGTAGTTTCTCTTTCTAGAAAACGTGATGTTATAGAAACGAAAATAACGCAAAAAGAAGAGTTTAACAATAAAGGAGACTCGAAGGGGTTAACTGTTTATTTTGGAACTCGGGCTTCTAATATCTATATTCGTTTTTATGACAAGAAAAAGGAACAAGAAGGAAAAGGAATAAAAGTAGATGCCAGTTCCTGGCAGCGTTATGAAATTGTATTAAGGAATGAAAAGGCTACTGATTTTATCGAACGTTTTTGCGAAGGAGAAACGTTTGATACTCTTTATTTAGGGGTTTTATCGGGAGCAATACGATTTATAGATAAAGGTACAGACAGTAACAAAGCTAGATGGGAAACAAGTCCTTTTTGGATAGATTTTTTAAATGGTGCTGAAACAATTAAATTAAAATCTCATGAGGTCACTCCAGAGATTGGAAAAACTATCAACTGGTTTGATAAATCGGTAGTTGGTTCAGTATTGTTGTTGTCCTCGATTGCAGAAAAGGAAGGTTTGGACTTTTCAGAAATTCTAAAAGATTCTAAGAGAGAGCTTTCAGAACGTCATCAGTTAATAAAGGCTGGATATGAAGGTTTAAACGATGAGCAGAAAAGAGAAATAGGCGATAAAATTAGGGGAATTGGTGTAGGTTAAAGGTTGAAAAAAAGTATACGTTTTGTTATCATTTGCATAACGAAACGTATGCGGAGTTTTATAATGGTTACAAAAGAAAAACAAATCAATATTAGAGTAAGTGAAAAAGAATTATTAGAACTTGAAAAAAGAGCGAAAGATAAGGAGTTAAAGCGTTCTGATTATATTAGAAGTCTTTTGTTTAATGATGATACGGAAAGTATAACTAAAGGTATACAAATGTATACAGTCGAAAATCTTGAAAAAGATAAGGTGTATTTAAAAGAAAGACTGGTTGAGACTCAAAAGAATTTTGAAGGCTTGTTGATTGAGTTTAAAGAAGTTCAAAAGAAAGCAAATTCTTTAACTCAAGATTTAAATTTAGAGAAAGAAAATAACACTCAACTTATGATTGAGTTAAATACTGAAAAGAATAAAGGCTTTTTTGCTCGTTTATTTAAAAAATAATAGAAAAAGCATAAAATCTATTGATTTTAGTTTAAACTTAGTTTATACTAAAGATGTATCTATTTTGATACACTGTGGTTAAATTAAGGAGGAGAACAATGAGCGCACATGTGGTAAGTCTTAACCAACCTATGGTTAAAAATGAAATAAAAACAGTCAGAAAATGGGGTAATGGACTAGGTATTTTGTTGCCTAAATCTATGATTGATAACTATGATTTAAAAATAGGTGATGATTTAAAATTTATTTTTGAAAATGATAAATTTGTTGTTGAGAATAACAAAGAGGTATTGAATATTCCGGAATTTTCTTTGGAAGATTTGATGAAAGAATATGAACTTTATGATAGAGAAGTTTATGATTGGGATGTTTTAACGCCAGTTGGTCAGGAAATTTTTTAAACTACTTGACAAATGTTTAAACATAGTTTATACTATATATATAATTATTTAGAAAGGTTTATTTATAGTATGACTAAGACTTCTCATTCACCTGGTCAGTTATCTGAATTAGCGCAAGGTGATATTGTTTGGCTTGATTTCAGTCCTACTGTTGGACATGAACAAGCAGATTATAGACCGGCTGTGGTTATTAGTAAACAACAATTCAATAGACGTGCTCTTGTAATTGTACTTCCTATTACTAGAACGCCAGGAGCATTGAAGGTTGAAATCAATTGTTTACCTAGCAAAAGCTATGTAATGTGTGACCAACCTAGGGCACTTGATTTATTAGCACGTAAGTATAAATCTGATGGTAAGTGTTTATCAAAAGAAGAGTTAGAACAAGTGCTAGGTCGTTTGAAACCAATAATCTTTTAAGATTATTCATAGAAAAAGAGAGCAAAGTTATTTTGCTCTCTTTTATAAAATTTGTACAAAAAAAGAAATCTAATCTTAGTTTGGTCGACGGCGATGCAGATTTCTCTTTTGTGTTTCTTTTAAAAGTATGTTTATATTATACACTCTTTTCAAAAATAAATCAAGCAAAATTATTGCGATAATTGACAATTGTTATTTTTTTATTGTATAATATTAATAATTGAATAAGACGAGAAAAATATAACATCTAAGTTTTGGTCGACGGCGATGCAGAGTTCTCTTTTTGTATGCTCTATGTGTGTTTGTATACATTTATAGAATATCAAATTGAGGGGACGTTTTTCAAAAACGTTCTTTTTTCGTACTTTTTTCAATGAAAAAAATAGAAAGGAGTACGAAGATGAGTTTGTTATATCGAGCTGAAAATTTTGTTGATAGTGTTATCGATAGTATTTCAAATAAAGTTAATGATTATCATTTGAAGAAAGAATACAAAAGACTAGAAGAAGAAAAATATAAACCTTTTTACGTATGTAACGTATCTACGATACAAACATCTGAAAAAGTATTCTTGTCTGAACATGAACCCGGTCAAATTATTTGGCGTGGTTCAAATAAACATTATAAAAGATTTGTACTAGATGATTACATTTTAGACTTTAACAGAATTTCATTAGATTTTTATAGTTTGCTGACGAATGGAAATTTTTGGTTAGTGAATGATATCGATGATGAAATTGTTGAAGAATTATGTGCAGATTTTGAATATCGTTGCTATCAATTTAAAAATCGTGAAGATTATGAAAATTTTTTAGCAGAAATAAATGTAGCTATTAAAAAAGAATTGCCACGAATTGGCAAGAATAGTAGTAAAACTGTTTTTGATTTTTTCGAGGAAAAATTACACGAAAAATATCGAAAAGACGGGTTTAAATATTTTAGAGCATAAATAGAAAAGAGTATAAAAATGAGAACAGATAACATTGTAGTAGACCTAGAAAAAACTTTAGGAGAAAAAATTATTGTAAATAGAATGGGAGTGAATACCTTTAATAATCGTGGTACGATTGTAGAGAAAGGTTCGTTTATCGAGGTTTGTTTATTAGATAAAGCTCGTGACACTTTAATGGTTTATTTACCAAAAATTTCTTTTGAAGAATTAAGCGCAGAAATTAAAGTAGATGATTACGTTCAATTCTTCGGTATTAAATTTTGTGAGTATAAAACAGATAAGACACAGTCTTATGCTCGGGCTGAAAGTGTAGACCTTCATGGTTAAAGAAAAGAAAGTAAAGCTAGATAAGGTACTAACTTCAAATGAGTTAGTATCTTATCGAAAAGCTCGATTGGGCAAGTATAAGAAGAGACTGAAATACTTTCTTCAAGTAAATAAGTTATTTCTTCAACTTGAAAAAGGGGAAGAAATTGAAGTGTCTTGTGATGCTGCTTATTCTATTTCTAAAAACGAATTTGGCGATGAAGTTTTAACGATTAAGTTTTATAAAACCTCGTCATTTGATATTGACCAAAAACTGAAAAAAGTGGCTAGTTCATTATCTACACTTTTTGAAAGTGATTTGGGAGAAATTAGAGAAGAATTAAGTTATATTGAGTACTCACTAATTTTGAAACCGTCAAAAGAGTTAGAAACAGAAGAATTTACAAAAGATGTAGTTCGTTCAGAAAGAGATTATATTTCACTAAATCAACGGTTTAAAATGGATTTAAAACGTTATCCGCACTTACTTTTGACTGGTGCAACAAGGTCAGGTAAAACTATCTATTTAACGCACTTACTCATGGAAATGATGAGAAGTAACGATACTGGAAAAGCAGATAAAAATTTTATTTTTATCTGTGACGGTAAAGGTTTAGAGTTAGTAGATTATTGCAAACAGATTGATATACCTGTTTCTAGTGGATATGATGAAATTTTAGATACTGTTCAAAATGTTCATGATATTATGAAGAATAGACAAGAAAACGGTTTGCGATATGAACAAAGAGTTTTCTTAGTGCTTGATGAGTTTTCAAGTATTCAAGAGTCTTTCCCTTTGGATAAAGAAGGGAAAGAGAAAAAGAAAAAGTTCATGCAGTTAGTTGCTGACATCATTCGCTTGGGTGGTTCTTGTAATGTTTCTTGTTTTGTCGGTAATCAGGTATCAAACACTGATAGAATACCTTCAGAATTGAAAAATAATATTTTGACAAGATTGAACTTAGGTAAAATTGTCAGTGGTGACCAGTGGAGAGTTTTATTTGGACAAGAGGAACAGATAGAAGTTTCTATTCCTGGTCCAGGTCATGGAATTCTCTACGATGAAAATGGACTTCATAAGTTTGTGGCACCACGGGTCTTAATGCAAGAGTATTAAAAACTGGTTTCCTTTGTTAAAATATTTTTTGGAATGGCTTGATAGAAAGTTTATTTCATCGGTTTAGCCATTGCAAATGCTAGGGAACAAAGGAAATGAAGGAATGACAAGAGCCGTAGGGGAAAATAAAAAGTTTTACAGAACAAGATTTTAGCAAAAGAAGAAAACGAAGGCCTTGGTTTTCGGAATTTCTTCTTTTGCGTCCAAAATCTTGGCCGGTCAAAAGTTTTTATTTTCCGAACTCTTGCATTTCTTCAAAGTTTTGGATTTCATCGGGCAGTCTTGCCGGGTTTGGGCAGAGCCCAAGGAAAAAAAGAATGTATCTAGCACCCCCATATAAAAATTTTTCAATCGGTTGGAAAGCATTGATTTAATAATGTTTCTATTAAAATTTTTGCGCCAACCCTCGTATGCTAATAGGGGGGTTTTAGATACATAGGAAAACACCATGAGGTTATAGAATGGAAAACAGCTATTTATTTGACTGGCTATCATTTACTGTGCCAGTTCGCAACTTTAATGATTTGACCGCGAGGAGTGTACGCTCTTTTCTCAAAGAGTTAGGTCTTGATTTTAATTTTGAT
>NZ_NCVJ01000009.1:0-5434 GCF_002096815.1 Streptococcus mitis | reverse complement strand
ATCTTGGTGCGCATCTCTCGTGAAGGTCTCAGCATTGGGGTACATCTCTTGATGACAGCGGGTCGCCAGTCCAACCTTCGTGCTCAACTCTACTCCAACTTCAAGCACCAGTTGAGCCTACCACAAAATGAAGCTAGTGAAGTGCGGACGATTGTGGGCTCTACACCCCTTGCCATGACCATGGAAGACATCAAGGGACGGGCTCTCATGAAGCGTGAAGACGTGGATGTCATCCAGCTGGCACTCCCAGTCTCTGGAGACAACGAAAACCAAGTCCTCAATAACCTTCGTCAGGAAGTGGCTTCCCTCCAAGAAGCCTGGACAGGACAGCGCCCAAGTGCCATCCCGATGGTACCAGAGGAGTTGACAGAGAAAGACTTCTATAGTCGAGCCAGCGTGCAGACTGCCTATGAACACGGTCTCGTGCCATTAGGACTTGACTTGGATACAGTTGAGCCCGTTACTTGGAATCTGGCTAAAGGCAATCTTCTCTACCTAACAGATAAAGAAGAGCAGATGGTGACCTTGGTGAAACACATTACCAAAGGGAAACAGAAGGTCATCGTCTTGGCGCCGAAACTTTCTAAACTCAATCTTGAGAGATTTGGGGAAGAAGTCATTTATGAGGATGAGATACAAAACATCGAAAATAGGCTAGAGCTTCTTGAATCGGAACTTCATAAACGACATCAAGAAGGATTAAAGGAACATGTAGTTACCGTTGTTCTTTATAATATCACAGAAATAATTGGGAATTTAACACCTGTAGCACAAAAGAGACTAGAGTTTATCTTTAAACAAGGTTTACTAGCAGGCTATGCTTCAATTGTTATTACGAACCAAAGTATTTCTCGTAATATAGAGGCTCCGTTACGCCTAGCAAAAGGTTTCAAACAAGCTTTGATTAGCATGAGACTCAATGACCAAAACGTTGTACCCGTCGCAAAGAAACCTCTAAGAGAGACTATGTTAGAAAATCAAGTTCATTATTTTGTTTGTGAGAGCACATACATTAAGATCAAGGCTTTGATGCGCTAAACGCTTGATTAAAGGGGCAATCACGAATCAATAGTGAACATTATAATCGCGGAGTAAAGAAAGATGAAAAAAATAAAAATAATTTTATGGTTAATGATAGGAGGAATTATACTTATGACAGCATCGGTATTGAATGGATGTAGTTTGGGTGGTGAAACCATTCCCAAAAACAGGACAAAAGAACAGTACGAATTCGAAAAAACGTTTGAACCCATGTTTAAATTTTTAGAACAAGACAAGAAGGACTTTACTGGACTAAAGTCATACACTAGTGATGTTTATATAAAAAATCAAGCTGAAGTCAAAAAGTACGAAGTGGACTTAGATATTAATCAAGCTGACATTAAAGGTGATTACACAATAACACTTGGCGAGGAGAAAGAAACTGTTCCAGTTACTTACTCTAATGGTAAACTAAATTATGAGTCTGAGATAAATCCTTTATTTGATGAGGAAGTTTTAAATTTAATAGTTTCAAGAGATTATTTCGCTTCCTTAGATGTGAAAAAAACATTTAAGAGCGCAGAAACTGAATTGAGTGATATTATTTACCAGTCAGAAAATCAATCTGAGTTATATAAAAAAATAGTGGAAAAGTATAACCTTCCTTCTGACACAAAACTTTCAGTTAGTCTTGGATATGCTTACTATGACAGATACGATATCCTACTAAGTATAGAATCTAAAGAAAAATTGGTTCAAATCAGTGCTGCATTTTATTTAGTGAAAGGAAAGTGAATTTATGAATTCAATCGAGAAAAGTAATAGGCGAGTGGAAGTGTCAGCTAAAATTTCAGATTATGTTTATGAGTATGAAAAAGATTATACTTTTCGGAATCCTCAGAATCCACTTAAAACTACTGAAAAGCTCATAAAAGAATCTTATGGAGATTCTGTAAAAATCGTAGACAAAATGTACGATTCAGATTCGGGTGTTGCTGCTATTGCTGTTTACGATGATCTGACAAAGGAGACCTATATCTCATACGCTGGAACCAACATGGATGCTGATGGTCATAAGGATATAATTGTAGATGCAGCGATTGGATTAAATGATACTTTGTACCTGAAAGAAAAGAATAAACCAGCACTTGATTTCTATGATAGAGTAGAAGCGAGTGGCCGTTATATTAGCACAACTACTGGTCACTCTTATGGAGTGTTTCAGAGCGGGAGAGTGGCATTAGAAAGACAAGTTCCTTATAATATTGGCTATCAAGGAGCACCTCAGTCAGTAAATGGGAAGACTGCTCAAGAGATGGTTGCGGATGGTGACTCTTCTATACTAAAAGCGTTTAATATTTTAGATAAATTAGTACACTCTGCGGCTGACGGTAATGCGATTATAGGACCATATTGGAAGTATCTCTCTCGCTTAAAGGCTACCTCTCCTGAGGAAGTTAAAGCTGCTAAAGAAGAGGCAAAGCGAATTGAAGAGTTGAAAAAAAATTATAAAGGATCCTCTGTGACATTTTCTACAACTCGAGATTTTTTAACGAATCTTGTCTGGGCTCAAGATGGGAAGGAGATTTCCTTTGGAGGACAGGTACTAGATAATAGCGCATACGAAACACTATTGGATAATAATACTTCAACATTGTTGAATATTTTAGGAATTACTAGAGAAGCCAAGTATCCTGAAAATGTTGTTGCGATTGATCTACCGATTCATCATAATATGACGAAGTACAGAGAAAATGCTGAAGCTATGGAATATACAAAGCAAGTAGTTTTAGAACAGTTATTTGCGGTTGATATAGATGGCGATAGTTTATTAGATTTTGCAGTGACTCCAGAGAATACAACAACTCGAGATTTGTTGAAAAAGTATGGTGACTCAAAAGAAATTCGCTTAGATACAACATCTATGAGAATTTTAATCACAAATCTGGAATCTAGTTTAGGACATGCGGAAGATTTGTTAGAAGTAGTTCAGCGTACAAGTCAGGCAAATGAAAATGTTATGAATAATTTGTCGAGTCGTACAAACAATCTAAAAGAAGCCGTCTTCCAGCATTTACAATCAATTAGTTTGATTGAAGCTATTCAAAAGATAGATAATGCTTTCAGTACTTATGATGGCATGAAAGAAACGTTTAAAACACTTAATGCGTATGATCCCTATGATTTTTCTAGGAATTTTGACTGGTTCGGCTTTAGTGGCCTAAACGACTATTTTTATAGTAATGGAAATAATTTTAACCATGGAGCAATTGCATCAAAATTATATAGTGCAAAGTTTAATAGTGAGTTGACTCTTCTTGATATTGAAGTACATAAAATGACTTCAAAAGGTAAATCTGAAGGTAATATTTGGGCTGAATCAGCCACCTCTACTTACTTGGGTGTAAGAGGTGCAGAACTAGTCAATTCGTTTGAAGGAATGATAGAAAAAAGCACGACAGGATTAGATAAACGTTCCCATTTTGGCGATGGAATACCACAAGCTGTGAATGAAATTTTAAAAGTGTTGGAACAAAATATCCAAACAATCATTCATTGCATCTCCTATACTATCCATGTAGCTATAATTATACAAACTGCTTTAGAGCAAACAGATAGAGGCTTGGCTAGAAATATAGATACACTAGATTTTAGTTCAGTTCCAGATGTTAATACTAGTGTTTCTCAGGACTATAATACTTACTTAGAAGAAAGTGGAATATTTGATGATCGTGATGTTATTAGTGCTTTTGATGATCAGATAGATGTGAGGGCTGAGGATCTAGCAAATCAGATGTCTACGTCTTTTAGCAGTTATTTAGATAGTGCAAAAAGCTATATTCAAAACACGAATAAAGTTATAAATACCTCAAGAGATAATTTAAAAGATCTTATCAATGATTTTCCTACTGAAATTTATTATAAGAATAAATTTGACGATAAGGACGATAAAAAGTTTTATGGTACTGTGGAGTCCGAGATTTCAATATCGGGTACAATTCGAACAGCTGCTTCAGATATTGATATTTTGGATATAGATTTGACCACAGCAGCTACAACAATAAATCTAGTTGTGTCGATGTTGGGAGGTTTCAAGCCTGCATTCAGGAATGGGATGGAGGATGCATTTTATGGAGCAGCTGAATTGAAAGGTGTTGTTCGTGCTCAAAAAGCAGTTGGTGCAGTTGTGAAATCTTTGCAGATTCGGTTTACAAATTTCAAGAGTGATTTAGAGAGTCTGGCATCGGGTGCTGCGGTACAGGCGTTGGGATATAAACTTGGAGACATGACAAATCTCATGGGTAATGTCAGTCATGTGATTGATGACTGCTTTGGGGACAGTTAATTAGTCAGATATACTAAAAAGTGTTCACTTCTACAATATTTGAATATCCACCTGGATTATTTTCAGGTGGTTTTCTTTTTATTATTCCATAATGTATTCAGTTTTCTTATAATATCTCTCTTATGGTATAATGAATTAAAGCTTTTTCATCATCTCAGATGAGTTCGCAGAGCTCAAGGTTAACCAGCCCGACTTTATCAAGAAGTTGGTATCTATTGCGCGTGTCGGGCGTTCCCTCGGGGTTCACTTGATCCTAGCTACTCAAAAGCCATCAGGTGTGGTGGATGACCAGATCTGGTCCAACTCTCGCTTTAAGATTGCCCTTAAGGTTGCAGATCGTTCGGACTCCAATGAAATGCTTCATACACCGGATGCGGCCGAGATCACTCAGACGGGACGCGCCTATCTGCAAGTCGGAAATAATGAAGTCTATGAGCTCTTCCAGTCAGCCTGGTCAGGTGCAGATTACCAGCCAGAAAAGGATGATATGGGAATTGAAGACCATACCATCTATCTGATCAATGAATTGGGGCAATATGAAATCCTAAATGAAGACTTATCGGGCTTAGAGGATGCGGACGAAATCAAGGAAGTTCCGACAGAGCTAGATGCTATTGTGCACAATATCCATCTCCTATGTGAAGAACAAGAAATTCCTCCAGTACCACAGCCATGGTTGCCACCACTTAAGGAGCGCATTGCGCTAGAGGAGCTGGAAGAAGTGCAACCAGTAATAGCCTGGGCACAAGAGAAATCACTCTCAATTCTACTTGGAATGGCAGATATCCCGCAGGCTCAGAAGCAGGAAGCCGTCTCTATCAATCTCGCCAAGAACGGACATGTCCTTCTCTATGGAAGTCCGGGTACCGGGAAGACAACCTTCCTTCAGTCTGCAGGTATGGACTTGGCTCGTAAGTTCAGTCCTAAGGACCTTACCATGTACTTGATGGACTTTGGGACCAATGGTTTGGCTCCATTGTCTAAGCTTCCTCAGGTAGCTGATACCATGTCTCTGGACCAAACGGAGAAGATCTCTAAGTTTGTACGAATCATGGAGAAAGAACTCAACCGCCGTAAGAAACTGCTTGCGGACTATGGAGTTGGGAC
>NZ_NCVJ01000012.1:0-9139 GCF_002096815.1 Streptococcus mitis | reverse complement strand
AGTCAATAATGGGGTACAAAATAGTCAATAATGGGGTACAAAATAGTCAATAATGGGGTACAAAATAGTCAATAATGGGGTACAAAATAGTCAATTATTTATCTGCAAACCCTTGATATTACTGAGTTTCTAAGGTCGACAAAGTATTATAAAGTAATATAAAGTATATTAGAAAGTAAATTAGAAAGTATCTTCTTAAGAAAAAAATCTATATTTTATTTTTAAAAAATAAAAAAATCTTTCACTCAGTTCACTATTTTCTATCTAACCACTTACAAATATATTAGACTAAAATCTAAACTTCAATATCAAATAGGAAGTCAAATACATTTCGCTTCCTATTTTTCTATAGTTTTACATAAGACCCTCTGCATATATGATCGCATCATGAGAAAAACTGAGTTTTTAACGTTTTTTGTACCATCCCACATTTAAGACATCATCAGAAGCCATATTTTGGCCGTTAACAGCATCCTTGAGTATTTACAGTAGTTTTTCCTTTGCTAAACTTATAAAACGCAGTATAGGGCTAAAAATGCATGTTAAAAGAATTTAATCTTTATCATGTGCTCACTGCTAAAGATATACTAAAGAAATTTAGTCAAAAAACTCAGTTTTTCTTGTATTATGGTGTATTATTAAATAATACTGTGTGGTATAATATGTATTATATTAGTTAACGGGGTGAAAGTTTTGACTGAAAAAATGACTGTCCTAAATATCAGGATGAGCGTTGAAGAAAAAGAAGAATTAAAGGAAAGAGCTGCAGAACTTGGAGATTCGATCAGTTCATATGCTAGAAAAGTACTCTTCCAAGAGGATAATACAAGCGACTACGTAGATAATACAAATGTATTACAAGAGAAAGATGAGCGTATATCAGACCTTAAAACTCAAATAGACGACTACAAGAAGCAAATTGAGCAACTGCATACGATTATTTTGGCAACTCAGAAAGATAATCAGTTGCTGATTGAACAGAAAGCGAAGAGATGGTGGAAGTTTTGGGAATAGCTTTGAACATCTCATCTTTTTTAACTTTATATACATAAAAAAGTCCTCGAACAAACAGCTCAAGGACACACTAAATCCCTAGAAGACAACAGTCCTCTAGGGATTTTTACGCTCTTTTTTTGATTAACGAGTATTTTGAGGCTAAATGCCGACTATCCTCGTCGTCCAACTATTCACAAATGAAATATGCTAATACATTTGCCATAACGCTGAAGAAGAGGTCAAATAAGTTGCTCACGACTCTCACTTTCTATCCTGCTCGGTAGGTTGTGATCAATTATCTTAGCTCATTTGCTTTCAATTTCTTTAGGGGGATAGTGGACGTTTTTTCTTTTATATAGATTGGCTAAAATAAATTCATCTGTTTCTTATACGTTTTTCAGAAATTGTATAAATTTCGTTATCACTTCTCTTACCAATAGCAATGACTTCAATAATTTCAATTGCATTGACAGTTTCATGAAAAACAATTCTCAGGCCCAGTTTTTTGTGTTTTAACTTCCTGTAACCTGCTAAATTACCGTGAAGAGCCTCTCCGGCAAGCATTCCTTGATTTTCTAACTTGATAAGTGACTTTTTAACATGAAGACGTTGACTATTATCTAATTTATAAAAATCATCTTGTGCTTCAGGTATCAATTCAACTTTATAACTCAATCCCAACCATCCTCTACATTTTCCAAACCTTCACGCCAATTTGAACCAAGAAATTCATCGACAGTTAAATTTTTTCGTGCTTCAAGTTCAAATGGAATTTTACGATCACGTCTGATTTTATTGAAATATAAATTAATTGCTGTAGTATAGTCAAGTCCAATCTCGTTTAAGACCTCACCGACTTCCTGTTTTAATTCAGAGTCAATACTTAGATTCAATCTTGCTTTTGTAGTTGTAATAGCCATTTAAATCACCTCATCTTTTTGTGTATATTATACACAAAAAGACAGATTTCTTCAAGCTATTTTTTTTCTCGTTGATAATTTTTCTGTATAAATTGTCAAAAAATGATGCTGAGATAGTCATTCTGAGCTGATTTCAGTTTAGAGGGCGGATAATCTATCGCTAAAATTCCTTACAGCCCCAACGGTTTATGCTGTTTTTAGCCACACTCTAAAACTTTCCGAAAAAGACCAATTTTTCGGAAAGTTGTTTTTTTGAAAAGTTCATCTCAAAATTCACCTTATTGTTTAAGAGACTTTAGGGCAAACCCATCTTGAGTAATAAGCAGTATCTCTTCTAGTACCTTTTATGATGGGACATCTTTGATGTTACAGCGAAGTAGTCAATCTTCATGTTGTTTTTCCATGCTTAGTCACCGACAACTTTAAGATCGCTAGCGACTACTTTTACTCCGCCCCAGGTACTACGTGCTATGTTCCACATGACGGATATAGGGATTAATCAGTTCAACCGTCATTATACGTATCATGGGTTTAGCCATACTTTCGTGTATGTTCGTACCCCCTATCAGTGGTGGGGATTTGTAGGAAAGACACCATTTATTGACTTTTTGCACGGGTGGCTTTAAGATGTTGCTGGACGCCTTTCTTGATAATCACTCAGAGTCGCCAGAGTGTCTGGCCCGAGATATGGCAAGGATATACCGCTGCCTGCACCAGTCCTTCGACGCTGACAAATTGCGACATATCATGTAAATTGTCGCATAAAAGTAGTTTCAAAAAAAAGAAAACTTTGTTATAATGTATGTGTAATTTTTAGAAAAGAGGTATTAACTATGGAAAATCTAGTAGTTTCAATCTTTAGCACTGAAAGCGAAGCTTATCAGTCCTTTGCGGATTTGAAGGCTTTCCGCCAAACTCAGACGACCAAGGTTGCTCAAATCGCCTTGGTCAAAAATGAAAACGGTCATATCGTTGAAAAAGAACGCTATGACTTTGAAGATTCAACGACGGATGCAGCCCTAAAAGGTGGCTTGCTCGGTTCAGTTATCGGGCTTTTGGGTGGTCCTATCGGCGTCTTGTTTGGTTATGGTATGGGTAGCCTCTATGGTTTGGCTGCTGGTGATACCATTGATACGGCAGAAACTGGCCTGATTGACGTTGTTTCTCAGAAATTGACTAACGGTGAAACAGCCGTTGTTGCCTTGGTGCAAGAAGACAACGAAGCAGTCATCGATGCTTACTTCACCAAGTACGACACCCAAATCGTGCGTTGGGATGTAGCAACCGTCGTAGCCGAAATCGAAGCAGCTCTGCAAGTCCAAGAAGACCTCTACAACCAGGCACGTGCACAAATGAAGGCTGAACGTAAAGCCGAACGCAAGGCTAAACTTGAAGAATTCAAGGCAAATGTCAAAGCAAAATTTGACAAATTGAAAGCGTAAGCACTCAAGCATCTCATAAAAAATAGGCTTTCTACTTCTGGAAGATAGCCTATTTTTTTAAAAAACTTCTTCGCGATCAATCCCTGGGTATGGAGCTTGATCATTTAAAATACGATTTAAACAATCTATGCTCGCTTGTAGATAGAACAATTCATTTTTTATGGCTGCTGCATCAGATATTTCTGCTAATCGACCACACTGCCGTTGCATATGCCAGATTACCTTTTGGATATTTTTTTCTTTTAAATTTTTCATGGTTAAATTATATCTTGAGAAGTTCTTGAATTTTTTAAAAATCCTGAAACGCTTGAATTTTAAGCTCAACAATCAATTTATTTAATAGTAGTAAATATTGTGTATTCTCGAGTTATTGACTATAGAGATTTGGTATGTTAAAATACAATTGAGATATGATATTCTTCTTCATTGAAGCTCCATGTCTCTAGCTAGATTTCGCTGATTCATAACCTCTTTCTTTTATAAGAAAGGAGTTTCTATGGATATAGAAATTAAAAAATTATTCAGCGAGATTATTAACGTAGTAATAAAAATCACTATCACATCTGTATTTTTTAGTGAACTATTAGCTACTACGTTGATTCTTGAAGTTCCCTCATTGATGGAACGTTTATACTCCATCTATGATAAACGGAAAAAACAAGACAAATCTTCATTTTTAACGTGTGAATACACAAAAAAACAAAAATGGAAATGGAGGCGGCTCACTCTTTTTGTTTTATCAAGTGCATTCTTATTCATGTTATTTAAACAGCATGAAGACTCATTTGATTTGTTGTTGAAAATACTTAGTCGTAATTCTGCATTTATTTCGCGTTTTATGTTAGATAGTGTTGAAATGACAATAAAAAAACGATTACGACAGCAGTTAAACAATCGTAATCGTCAATAATAGTATCCACTCAAAAGAGTGTATGAATCATATTTGTAAATTACGCCAATAATTTACAAATCGAAATCTAGTAACGAAACTTCCAAAAAATTTTTTTGGGAGTTTTTATGTAATAATTTATTCTTCAGAAAATTATTTGTGTTAATTAAAACATTAATTGCGTTAATTAAACACTGACATATTGTATCACATTTACACATTTTTGTCAATTTGACATCGTGAATTTATTGATATTTCGCTTGAAATTGTAATTTTTTTTTCGTTTTCCTCAAACAGGAAGTTTTCCTATCATACTTTGATTTGCCCATGATTTTCTGTTAATCTAGTAATAGATAAAATTGCAAGGTGAAATCATGACAAAATTAGAGAAAAAATATGACGAATTAGAGGGATTTTGGTCTCCTGCCGTTCGATTATATGTAGATTATTTTTTTACTACAAATACAAAAGACTTATACAACTACCGTAAGTTAAATAGCTTGAAAAAATTCCTTGATTTCTACGCGAGTAACCATCTTAAAAAGTCTACCAATGAATTAACCATGGATGATTTAGAGCAAACACCTGTAGAAGTTGTTGCAGATTATGTCAACTCTTTAGAGCTAAAACCAGACGGTAAAAAACGATTTATTAGTGTCTTAAACTCATTCTGGAACTACTACACTGTTGTATCATTCTCAGGTGATAGAAAAGCCCCATACTTCTACCGCAATGTTATGAACGAATGGATCAATGAGTATGGCATACTTTCTATTTTTTCATCAAAAAGAGGAGCAGGGAACACAGTACGAGTAGTTCATTATGATTTGCCATCTATGCTATACTTTTTTGATGAAATTGATAAGAATGAGAAACCTATGAGTCCCTATGACTTCTTCCTTGATGAAGAAGAAGGCTCATCTAAATTGCTGAAAAATAAAGACAGGGATTTAGCAATCATCGCTTTACTTGCTGGAACTGGAGTTGATCTTGAACAATTAGCGCAAACTACTTATAGAGATATTGACTTACACAAACAGACGCTAATAGTTACATCTCCTAAAGGTGAACGGATTAAGAAACCTATTTTAAGTGAATTTATCCACTATATCTCACCGTACATTAAAGAAAGAGAGAAATCGGTAACTACTAATACTAGTGATTCTCTATTTCTCGACTTCAAAAGAAGACCACTAACTGCTCCAAAAATATCAGGAGTAATAAGTAGGATAGAGCGCATTTTTGAAAAATCTTTATCCGCAGCCATTTTAAAACAGACTCATTCGTGCATTCTACTTGAGAAAAATAAGGATTTTTTGGATCTAGTCCAAAGAGAAAAGTAATATGGGGTCAATTTTGCGCACCTTTTTCTCATATATTACAAGACTCTCTATCCCCTTTTGTTATTTTTAATTCAATTTTTCAATAAATAAAAAAGAGAGACTTAACTAAGTACTCTCTTTTTTTACTTTTATTATCGGATATAAAGGCTCATGAGAAAATAATTGTGAGGCATATTGTAGTATTGTTTTGTAATCTCTGAAGAGAATACTAACCCAACCATAGCATAATCATCTTTGTATCTCTCGTAGAGTTTTTCAAAATAATCAGGGTTGCTAACGTCACCATAGTTTAATTTTACAAGGGGCATTTTTTCTTTGTCAAAATAATCATCTATGTAGGTCAAGATTAAAGAGAATGGACTATCAGGTTCTTCCACTAATTCAGCCGATACTATATCGTAAGGCATGATACGTTCTGTCATACACTTCTCTAATAATCTTTCGTTTTCTTGACGTTCATCAATCACTATATCGTGCATGATGGCCTCTGTGATTTGAGACAGTGCATTGACCTCTGGTAATGCAAACAAGGTTACGTTATTCTCTTGTGTTTTCTCGTAGTAAGAAAAGCCACTGTCTCCAAAAGGTACGGTATATAAATTGTCAATAAAATTCACAATGCGTACATGCAGACGATTATCTTTTGGCTCTGAAATATTATCAAAGACAAAGAAAATTGTATCTCCTCGATAATATTTCATTTGAAAGTATCCCATTATCTTCCCAAGCAGCTTGAAGTGAGGCTCTGTATTCCTGTCATACTCAATTAAATACCTCTGGCCTCGAACAAAGATCACTGCATCTGGGACAAGTGAAATAAGTTTTCGGTTAAACGGAAAAAAGTAAGTGATGTTCAATTCTCTGGGTGATAAATCTGTGCACTGTTCAACTATTCGTCTACCGATTTTCAGAGCTAATCTTCTTGTATGATAATCATGTAGATGTATTTTTCTGATACCATCTTTACCACCAATCATTTTGTTTGTCTTAAGGCTATAATGCGAACCTTTAAACTCTGTTACCTTTGTCAGCTCAGTAAGACCTGGTATTTCATGAATGATATCTAACAACCAGTCAGCAAAATACTTAGGAACATATAGAAACTTAGTCTTACCTATTCTATAATTGTCTTCAAAGTGACTGAGGGGCATTCTGCTATTTCCTATGAAGGAATACAGTGTTCTGTTGTTTAATTCTTTACCCGTAAGGATATAATACTGATCCAGTATCATTTCTCTTGAAAAATACCTTAAGCGAATTAAATGATACATGAGTAAGATTGTGTCTCTTGTAAAATATATCTTCTTTGCACCATTTGGACTTGGCAAGTAATAAGCCACTACATCTTTTGGGATCTGCTCTATTTTTTCTTTGCTTTTTCTTTGTTTTCTTTTAGCGTTCATAAATCATTTTCTCTTCTCTATTTTTATCAAGTATCCTTCTTTCACTTTTTCATATACTTGTATTTCAGACCAATCTTCTTTACGAAATAAATCAGCAATTCTTCTTTGCTCTTGGATAAGATTCCCATTTTTGTCCTTTATTTCATCTTGATAGACTGATTCTGATACATAAAGTGTTAATTCTTGACTACTATGATTTTTGTCAATCTGCAAAAAAATAATATAATCATTAAAGGCCATATGTTTTCGACCTTCAGGTCCTATGAACTGTTTATATGAGACCATTCTGAATTTAATACTATCTATAAAATGTTCAAACTGATTATTAGTATTATTCTCGTAAAGTTCAGTTGCATATTCTGATATAGCTGCAATATCTGAATATGAGATAGTTATGCTCTCTTGTGAGTATCTATCATGTATTATCTCTAATATTCCAAAAACAATCTCTACTTCATGCTTAGATAGCGGTCCTAGATCAAAATGGTCTGGCAAATCGCTATTATGATGTATAACTGCTATATACTCTTTTTGATCTTTTTTTAATTTTGGCATTGATTATACGCTCCTTGTTTGTTTCTTATATATATTTTATCACGCCTCATTTCACATTCAAAGCTATCATAGCCCAAAACGGACTATGATAGCCGAAAACGGTTTCTTCTCAAAAATCAACTCATTTTTAGCAGCTACAGCACGTTCAATTTATAGTTCAAATTTTAGTCATATTCTAAAACATAGTGAAAGTAGAGGTAATACCCCTATAAAGTCACGTTGTTTTAAATTCGACTCTACACTTACAGGGACGTGGGTTTTCGGTTCTTCTTTTGAACCACTATGTTTCTCGACCTAAAAAACCATTAACCACCTCATTCCTATTTCGTTGTAAATCAAGCAGCATCAAGGGATTACAGTAACATTTTTTACCTAAGATGTTTCTCAGTCAAAAAAACGATTAACCACCTCATTCCTATTTCGTTGTAAATCAAGCAATATCAAGGAGTTACAACAACATTTTTTACAAAATATGTTTCTCATCCTAGAAAATAATTAACCACCTCAGCGCAATATTGCTATAAAGCTAGTAGCACCAATGAGTTAACGAACTCTTTTTCAATCTCTATCTTTCTCAAAGAAAAAAGGCTGCATACGCAAGCCTCAATTTTTAATATAAGTTCAAATTACAAAAAATCATAGATGTCTGTCTGATGTGATGCTTTCTCTGCCTCTATGATTACATCTGCAGTGGTTGGCATCCGTCTATCCCTAATTACCATCTCATACCCGATAACTTTTCGTCCTTTTTTTACAGTTGTTAAATCTATATCAGCGTTGAATTTCATTTCTAATTCTTCGCATGCCACCATTAGAGCGTTCCTCTTAAACAAACCTGCAGGCCATGACTTCTCTTCACCCAAGAACCAATCTTGCCACTCCTCTAAACTTCCCTTAATGGTTGTATATTCTCGATTTCCTAAGCGATATGCTTCCCAAAGTTTCATCAAGATCAAAGAATACTTTGATTTCACATTTCCTAACTCATCCAAATGGAAAGAGTAGTAGTTTCTTTTCAACTCAAAAACTAAAGGTCCAGCATCTTCAGAGAATTTGAACTCTACAAGGCCATCCTCGATAAATCTTATTCTGCTGAAAAGTTGAGTCATGATTATTGAACGTCTACCGTCAGGCAATGTTTCAGGGATATATAGGGCTGTATTCTCGTTAAGTCTCGAAAAAGCTTCTGCAATCCGTCTATAATTCTGACCGTTTTTAGTTAATCCAAAGTGCTTCATAATGTCAAGGCTATGAACCGTAAAGACATCACCGACTCTACTATCTTTCGTTACAGATGAAAAACAGTAGTCTAAAACCTTGTGTTCAAAAGCTTTTAAATTACCAAAAGCTTTGGCCAAGTCATTCGCCTGGACAACTAAATAATTTTGACGAGAAGCTAGTTCTTCATAGATTTTACTGGATTTTCTATTTGATACCATCTTGTTTACCTTTTACTATGTTTCCTATTATGCTATATTCTATCAATTTTTAATTTTATAGTCAATAATGGGGTACAAAATAGTCAATAATGGGGTACAAAATAGTCAATAATGGGGTACAAAATAGTCAATAATGGGGTACAAAATAGTCA
>NZ_NCVJ01000010.1:0-11902 GCF_002096815.1 Streptococcus mitis | reverse complement strand
ATAGCCATGATGCCTCTCCTTTCGAATGTTAATACTCTTCGAAAATCAAATTCAAACCACGTCAGCGTCGCCTTACCGTACTCAAGTACAGCTTGCGGCTAGCTTCCTAGTTTGCTCTTTGATTTTCATTGAGTATAACGATAGTCCTATCATATCACTCAAAATGACTTTCGTCTAATATGTTTTTTTTAAGGCTGTGATAAATATTTTTTATGGACAAGAAAAAGCTGCCCACATAGGACAACTTCTTTCTTATTCAAAGACAAATTGATTGTGATAAAGTTCTGAATAGAATCCACCTAGTTTCAAGAGTTCATGGTGGTTACCGCGTTCAATGACTTCTCCATCTTTAAGCACAATAATCTGGTCTGCATTGAGGATGGTCTTCAAACGATGGGCAATGACAAAACTGGTTCTACCTGCTACAACTGCCTCCATGGCATGCTGAATCTTACTTTCTGTCACCGTATCTACGTTTGAAGTTGCTTCATCTAGAATGAGAACTTCTGGATCTGTCATCAAGGTTCGAGCGATAGAAATCAATTGCTTTTGCCCAGTTGAGAAGATACTCTGGTCATCATCGATAAGAGTATCGTATTTATCAGGCAAACTTTCGATATAGTCGTGAACGTGGGTTGCCTTGGCTGCTGCCTCAACCATTTCTTGACTAGCATCTGGCACACCGAAACGGATATTGTCTCGAATCGTTCCACTAAATAAGACCGAATCCTGCAAAACAATTCCTACCTTGCTTCTGAGGCTATCCAAGTCGTAGTCACGGATGTCTTTGCCGTCAAAATAAATACCACCAGCATCAACATCATAAAAGCGATTGATGAGGTTCATAATAGTCGTTTTCCCTGAACCTGTCGGACCAACAACCGCTGTCATCTGGCCTTTCGGAGCGGAAATGCTGACATCTTTCAAAATAGGTTTATCAGGCAAGTATGAAAAATCAATATGACTGATTTCAACACCTTCTTGCAACTTAGTAAAGATCGGCGCCTTCTCAGGTCGAATTTCTTCCTCTGCGTCAAACATTTCCTGAATCCGTTCAGCACCTGTAAAGGCTAACTGAAGACTTCCCCAACTAGCTGCAACTTGGATAATAGGCTGGTAGTACTGCTGTGAAAATTGGGCAAACATAACAATCAGACCTAGGGCTGTACTTGTTTCAATAGACTTATCATTCAAAAGTACAGCTGAACCAGCAAAGATGACGACGGCTGTATTAACAAGACTCATCCCATTCATGACAGGGAAAAGAATTCCTGAGAACATCCTTCCTTTAAAGGTTGTCTTGCGTACGCGCTCGTTTTGTTCAAGAAATCCTGCCATCATATCCTCTTGAATTCCTTGCACAATGACAGCTTTTTGGCCTGAGATACTCTCATCCATATAGGCGTTAAGTTTCCCTACCTCTTTCTGCTGGAGGTTGGTATATTTCCGTGCCATTTTCACGATGAAAATCAGCATGAGGAAGGCCACTGGTGTGCTGGCAATGGTGATGAGGGCCAGCGTCACATTCCTCGAAAACATGACAAGAATCAGACCGATATATAAAACAATATTGCTCATGACCTGAATCAAACTTTCGTTAAAGGCTTGGAGGATATTATCCAAATCACTGGTAAAACGAGACAAGATATCGCCATCTTGTCGGCGGTCAAAGAAAGAAACCGTCAAGCGAGCAAGCTTACCGAAGAGGCCTTTGCGCATCTCGTTTGTCGACTCTGCAATCACGCGCGTCATGAGACACATGTATATCACACTAGAGATAAATAGAACCAAAACCAGCAGGCCAAGATTGACCATGATTCCTGATAGGCTTTGCCAAATAAGTTCTGGATTGCCATTTTGATAAGCTTGAACTAAATTAGCTAGCTGCGTCACTGCTTGTCCAGAAAAGACCGGAAAGAGGGCTTGGGCAAGAGTTGCTAAAACAATCATCAGGATAACAACTACAAATGATAGCTTATAGACTTTAAAATAATTCCAAAAAAATTGAACTGTCTTCATTTTACTCCTCCTTTCCTTTCTGTGTTTCGTAGATTTCACAGTAAACAGCATTGTTGGCAACCAAGTCTGCATGCGTCCCTTGACCAATCAATCGCCCTTGATCTAGAACCAAGATTTTATCTGCATGGACAACCGAGCTAATCTTTTGAGCGATGATAATGGTTGTCGTCCCCTTTAATTCCTTATTCAAGGCTTCTTGCACTAGGCGCTCTGACTTGGCATCCAAGGCCGAGGTCGAATCGTCAAAGATCAGAATACGTGGATTGCTGACAATCCCACGCGCAATCGACATCCTTTGCTTTTGCCCACCTGAGAAGTTGGTTCCCCGTTCCTCAACTGGACTTTCAAAGGTTTTCTCCATACGATGAATGAATTCACTAGCCTGGGCAATATTGGCTGCTCGCTCCATTTCAAATAGAGTAGCATCTCCCTTACCCTGTCTCAAGTTATCTGCAATCGTTCCACTAAAGAGAATGGCACGTTGGAGAACGATAGAAACTGTTTTACGCAAGGTCCCTTCACTCACTTCTCGAATATCCTTACCTCCGATTTTGATAGCCCCTTCCTGTGGGTCAAAGAGACGTGGAATCAATTGAGCCAAGGTTGATTTTCCTGCACCAGTTGCTCCAACGACACCAACCATTTGACCAGGCTCGATGGTAAAGCTCACATCTTTCAGCATCGGTTCCTTGTCCATTGGATAGGTAAAGGTTACATTTTCAAAGCTAAGGCTTCCAACCAACTCTTCATCTGGGACATCTTTGAAGGTCATAGCTGGATCTGCGTCAAGAATTTCTCGAATACGACGCATGGAAATCATGGCACGGCTGACAGAATTTCCCAAAAATCCAACCATAACAATGGTAAAGATAATCTGGCTTAGGTAATTGACAAAGGAAGCAATGGAACCAACAACAGAAGGATCCGACTGAACCATTCCCGCGACCAGCCAAATAGAGAGGAAGACCGCCCCGTATCCGACCAACATCATGAAGGGTTCCACCACTGAAAAGGCATAGCCGATGTAAAGGTTTTGACCGAGAAGCTCGTCTGAGACCTCTGTAAACTTCGTAAACTGCTCTTTTTCTTGGACAAAGGACTTGACCACACGAACACCGCGTAGATTTTCTTTGGCGATAGCGTTGATGCGCTCAAGAAGGGTTTGAAACTTGGCAAAACGAGGACCCATCATCCCCATCATGATAGCAGTCAAGCCAAAAATCAATATAACCATGAGAACAATCACCCACCACAGAGAGGGCAAAGTTTGAACCGCAAGGAGAAACGAACCGATGAACAAGAGGGGTAATCTGAAAAGAATTTGGAAGGTCATCATGACCACGTTCTGAATCTGATTGATATCGTTTGTCATGCGAACGACTAGATTTCCCGCATTAAATTGTTCAATATTTGCATAAGAAAAGGTTTGGATTTTGCGGAAGGCATCTTCCCGAAGGTCGGATGAAACTCCTTGGGCAATATAGGCTGCAAGGACAACATTGAGCCCACCAGCAACTAGACCGACCAAGGCCACACCAATCAACCAAGCCCCGATACTATAAATAGCTTCATATTTCCCAGCAAGGAGGGCGTCTAACACTTCCTGCAGATAACGCGGTTGCAAAAGTGAACTAGCAACCATCAAGCCTGTCATCAGAAGCGAGGCCAAGGCCTGCCACTTGTAGGTTTTTACTTTCTGAATCAGCATATTTTCTCCTTAAAAAATAGACAAAAGGGAGCGACAATGCGTCAGCTCCTTCTCATTCTGTTTGTGTGATGTTATTCTAGCAAAAAAGTGAGAACTTGTCAAAGAAGTCTCCTTGATACAAATTAGTGCGCTTTCATCTACAGTAATGCATGATAAAGGTTTTTATGGTAAAATAGTAAAAAAAGGTTATAAAGGAGGGGAATATGGAAAAACAAACCATCGCCGTCTTGGGGCCTGGTTCTTGGGGAACTGCCCTTTCACAAGTCTTAAATGACAATGGACACGAGGTACGTATTTGGGGAAACATTCCCGATCAAATCAATGAAATTAATACCTATCATACTAACAAACACTACTTTAAAGATGTCGTTCTAGATGAAAAAATCATTGCCTACACCGACTTAGCAGAGGCATTGAAAGATGTGGATGCGATTTTGTTTGTTGTCCCAACAAAAGTGACACGACTTGTTGCCCAACAAGTTGCAAAAACCTTGGACCATAAGGCTATTATCATGCACGCATCAAAGGGATTAGAACCTGATAGCCATAAACGATTATCAACCATCCTTGAAGAAGAAATTCCTGAACATCTCCGCAGTGATATTGTCGTTGTTTCAGGACCTAGTCATGCAGAAGAGACCATTGTGCGTGACCTGACTTTAATCACTGCTGCTTCTAAAGACTTACAAACAGCTCAATACGCTCAAGAGCTCTTTAGTAATCACTACTTCCGACTTTATACTAATACGGATGTTATCGGAGTTGAAACTGCTGGTGCTCTTAAAAATATTATTGCTGTCGGTGCTGGAGCTTTACATGGTTTGGGATTTGGTGACAATGCTAAGGCAGCCATCATCGCTCGAGGTTTGGCAGAAATTACCCGCCTAGGAGTAGCACTTGGGGCCAGTCCATTGACCTATAGTGGCTTATCCGGTGTAGGAGACTTGATCGTAACGGGAACCTCTATCCACTCTCGTAACTGGAGAGCCGGAGATGCTCTTGGTCGTGGAGAATCTCTAGCTGATATCGAAGCCAATATGGGCATGGTGATTGAAGGAATTTCAACGACTCGAGCAGCTTATGAACTAGCGCAAGAACTTGGAGTCTATATGCCAATTACACAAGCCATTTACCAAGTTATTTACCACGGAACCAATATCAAAGATGCCATTTATGACATCATGAACAATGAATTTAAAGCAGAAAATGAGTGGTCTTAACCCTCTAGAGAAAGGATTCTTATGACATCAAAAGTTAGAAAGGCAGTCATCCCTGCCGCTGGACTTGGGACTCGATTTTTACCAGCAACCAAAGCACTTGCTAAAGAAATGTTGCCAATTGTAGACAAACCAACTATCCAATTTATCGTAGAAGAAGCTCTTAAATCAGGTATTGAAGATATTCTGGTTGTCACTGGTAAATCAAAACGTTCTATTGAAGACCACTTTGACTCAAACTTTGAGCTTGAGTACAACCTCAAAGAAAAAGGCAAACATGACTTGTTAAAATTGGTAGACGAAACAACTGGCATTCGCCTTCACTTTATCCGTCAAAGCCATCCTCGTGGTCTTGGCGATGCTGTCTTACAAGCAAAAGCTTTTGTGGCGAATGAACCCTTCGTTGTCATGCTTGGTGACGACCTAATGGATATCACAGATGACAACGCTGTACCTTTGACAAAACAATTGATGAATGATTACGAGTCGACTCACGCATCAACAATTGCTGTTATGCCTGTCCCTCATGAAGAAGTTTCAGCATATGGAGTTATCGCTCCTCAGGGTGAAGGGATTAATGGTCTCTACAGTGTCGAAACTTTCGTTGAAAAACCAGCTCCAGAGGATGCTCCAAGTGATTTAGCAATTATCGGGCGCTATCTGCTCACACCAGAAATTTTTGAGATCCTCGAAAATCAAGCTCCCGGTGCTGGAAATGAAATCCAGCTTACCGACGCTATTGATACACTTAATAAAACACAACGTGTTTTCGCCCGTGAATTTACAGGAGCTCGTTACGACGTTGGGGATAAGTTTGGCTTTATGAAAACATCTATTGACTATGCCCTCAAACACCTACAAGTCAAAGATGACTTGAAAGATTACCTCATCCAACTAGGAAAAGAATTGGCTGAGAAGGAATAACATAAAAAGATAAGGTTCAAAAATGCCTTATCTTTTTTCATTACACAACTATTATTATAAGCTCGTCACAAACCCATTCCCCTGTAGAGAAGCAAGACTGCCAATCCTACGAATAACACTAACGCTACCAGTCTCTGACTAGCGCTATACATCCGTCTTTCTCCTTGAACTGGAAAGATAATTGCTAGAAATGCTCCACCAACTGCTCCCCCGATATGACCTGCTAGGCTGATTCCTGGAATCAGAACACTTCCAATAATGTTAACCACAAAAAGTGTCAGATAAGATTGCCCTAGCTGTTGGATATAGGGGTTGCGAGTGGCATAGCGAAGAATGATAATCGCTGCAAATAGCCCATAGAGAGAAGTAGAAGCTCCTGCTGCTAAGGATTTTGGACTAAATACAAAAACAAAGAGATTCCCCATCATTCCTGATAAGAGATAGAGAAAGAAAAACTTCTTGGATCCGAAAATTTCCTCTACTTGCCTACCAAGATAATAGAGAGAAAGCATATTAACAATGAAATGCTCCCACCCAATATGAACAAAAATGGCAGAAAAGAGACGCCAAATCTGCTCAGGAAAGAGGCGAATAGCTGGTCCATACATAGCTCCAAATCGAAATAATGTATCCGCCCTGTCAAAGTTTCCACCTGCATTGACCAACATTAGTAAAAATACCAAGGCCGTCACAAAAAGGAAGAAACTCGTCACAGGATAACGTCTATCAAAGATTTCCTTCATCAATCAAAACCTCCTGAACAGGAATATCATGGTTTTCAGAGATAAAATCCTGAATTTGACAAGGATAAACCGTACTCAAAGTATGACCAGAAAAATGTTCTAGATAGCGGTCATAATAACCTCCACCATATCCAATCCGATATCCTTCCGTCGTAAAAGCCAGACCAGGAACATGAATCAAATCAATCTGAGAGGCATCCACCACTTCCAAATCTCCCTGTGGTTCCAGTAAGCCAAAGGAAGTTTTGGCTAGTTGTTGCGGATTATAGACTACAAAGTCCATGCACCCCTTGGGATAGGTTTTGGGTATCAGAACCTTCTTGCCATCCTTCTGCGCCTGCTCAATCAGTTCCTGCGTTTGAAACTCATGAGGAAAAGAGAGGTAGGTTGCGATGATCTTAGCTTCTTGGTAAAAGGGGTGTTGTAAAAGTCGCTCAGTTAAAGCTTGGTCTATAAACTGTTTTTGCTCTCGAGGTAAAGCCTTCATTTCTTGCAAGAATTGCTTACGTAATTCCGATTTCATAGACAACCCCTCTACTCTGCTGCCTTCTTTTTCAGGAAACTAGAGACCGCGTCCACCCCAATAGCTAAGGCTTCTTCCTT
Source organism: Streptococcus mitis (assembly GCF_002096815.1). Classification (GTDB taxonomy): domain Bacteria; phylum Bacillota; class Bacilli; order Lactobacillales; family Streptococcaceae; genus Streptococcus; species Streptococcus mitis_AD. Next base: position 4,688 of record NZ_NCVJ01000010.1, on the reverse strand, counting down.
AGGACTCATCTGAGGGTGATGAAGGGCGTAGGGACTATCAATACCTAGCCAGAACATAACGCCATCAACTTTTGAAAGGAGGTAACCAAAGTCTTCACCTGTCATAGCAGGCTCGATATCAATCAACTCGATTCCCTCTTTCTCTTCAAAAAAGTCCATCAGTTCACGCGCCAAGGCTGGATTGTTCTCAACAGGCAGGTATCCACCTTGTTTGAGTTCCACTTCGACTTCCATATCAAAGGCAGCTGCAACTCCTTCTGCAACTGTTTTGACCCTCTTTTGAACCAAGAGACTCATATCTTGAGTCAAGGCCCGAATAGTTCCATGTAAAAAGGCTATGTCTGTGATGACATTGTTGGTTGTTCCAGCTTGGAAAACTCCAAAGGTCACCACCGCTCCCTCGATTGGGTTGACATTGCGGCTGACAACTGACTGTACTTGGGTCACAAAGTAACTAGCAGCCACCAAGGCATCATTAGCTTCATGTGGAAAGGCTGCGTGGCCACCTTTGCCTTTGAAACGAATCTTCACCTCGCAAGTACCTGCAAAGAGTGTATGAGTATTGGTCGCAATCTGACCAACCTTCAAATCTGGACGGACATGGAGACCATAAAATTGATCTGGTAGCCAATCTCTAAAAGCCCCGTCCTCATACATAAGCATACCACCTGCTTCATTTTCTTCAGCAGGTTGAAACAGAAAGAGCAGATTATTCTTGGGTTGCTCTTCAAGGGCGCGCTCGAGACAGCCCAAAGCAATAGTCATGTGGAAATCATGGCCACAAGCATGCATACGACCTTGGTGCTGAGAAGCGAAAGGAAGTCCTGTTTGTTCGACGATAGGCAGGCCATCAATGTCTGTCCTCCAACCAATAGTACGCTCTGGCTGACTTCCCTGCAAATAAACCAAAATACCTGTCCGCCAAGTACGAACTTGGACAAAATCCTTGCTCGCAGTCAATTTCTCAATCACATCCAGCAGATAAGCCTGAGTCTTGAACTCCTCCAAGCCAATCTCTGGAATCTGGTGCAAATCTCGTCTAGTCTGAATCAAATCTAACATCTATCTTTCCTCCTATATAGCAGAAAGAGGCTGGAAGAAGGGTTCCGCCTCTTTATTACTTTTACAATTATAAGGTACGAAGCGCATCCTCTAGCGCTGTTTTTTGTTGGGTTTGGGCATCAATCTCTTTGATTATACGAGCTGGAACACCTGCTACCACCACGTTTTCTGGGACATCTTGGGTAACAATAGCTCCTGCTGCGACAACTGAACCACTACCGATTTGGACCCCTTCGATAACCACTGCATTGGCGCCGATAAGAACATTATCTCCAACACGGACTGGTTCTGCGCTCGCTGGCTCAATCACACCTGCAAGAACCGCACCTGCACCAACGTGACTGTTTTTCCCAACGATAGCACGGCCACCAAGGATAGCACCCATGTCAATCATAGTTCCTGCACCAATTTCAGCACCGATATTGATAACCGCTCCCATCATGATAACAGCATTGTCACCAATTTCAACCTGGTCACGGATAATAGCACCCGGCTCAATACGAGCATTAAGAGCACGTTTGTCTAGCAAAGGAACTGCAGAATTACGAGCATCTTGCTCAACAACATAGTCTTGATTTTCTACCAAACCTTCGAGAAGAGGAGCAACGTCCTTCCAGTCTCCAAATAGGACATTCCCTAGTTTGACAACAGAGCTTGGTACAGCAGTTGCAAGTTGTCCTTCAAAGGTTACTTTAACACTAGTTTTCTTTTCAGCATTGGCGATAAATTGGATAATTTCTTGTGCGTTCATTTTTGTGGCAGTCATAGGCGCCTCCTAGTTCATTTTAATGATACCTATTCTACCAAAAAAGACCTCAAATTTGAAGCCTTTTTGTTTGTTTTTAGGTATGATTTTTAGGGATGTGAGATAAAACGTGCTGTCGGTAAAAGCAAGCCCCTACCGATACAACCTAAAAACACTCTTCACAACTATCTCCCCGTGTTTTATTGACTATTCTAGTATAGCACACTTTTAGAATTAAGAAAAGACTTTTTATTTACTTTCTTTCGCTTCTTCTATCGATAGGAAAATCATAGGTAAAATAATCAAGGCCATAGCTAGAAGAAGGGACCAATCCACTACTAAACCTAAAAATAAAACACTCAAAAGGGCAGAAGAGAGAGGTTCACTGGCACTAATAACGGAAACCACCAAAGGAGAAACCAAGGACACAGCCTTCATGGAAATAAAAAAAGCAAAAGCCGTCCCAAAGAAAGCGATAATGAGACAAATCAAGATACTCCAAATATCAGGAGTAAAGGAAAGCTGATAAACCGGCGAGAGGCCATTGCTAAATAAACCTGCCAAAATCATCCCCCACCCAACCGTGGGTACAAAACCATAGCGCTTCGCAAAAGGTTGGGGCAAGATAACATTAAACATGACCCCCATGGCACTCAGCAAACCCGTCACAAGTGCTAGCGGTGTCATGGATAATTGAGAGAGATCTCCCTTTGTCGCCATCAGGCAAACACCCAACATGGCAACCAAAACATAAAAAATAGCGCTTTTTGACGCTCGTTTTTGATAAACCAAGCGATTGTAAAAGAGGATAAAGACTGGACTGATAAACTGTAAAATAGTTGCTGTCGCTGCATTTGAGTATTCTACACAGAGATAGAAAAAATACTGAACTGAAAAAATCCCCAAAATAGCATAGGCTAAAAAGGGCAGGTAATTTTTCTTATCTCGCCAAATATCTAGCACTTGCGATTTTAATTGCATCGCAGACCAAATGAGCACAAGACTCCCTGCTAGTGTCAAACGCATAGAGGTAATCCAGCCAGAGGACACTTGATAATGAGTAAAGAAATACTCTCCTAGAATCCCACAGATTCCCCAGATTAAGCCAGATAGGAGCGAATAAATGGTTCCTTTAACAATCTTTTTCTGATACTGATTCATACCTTTATTGTAACACGAAAGGAAAAAAGAAAAAAGTGGCAATAGAAAAGTCCCATAAGATCTATAATGAAAAGTTACCAAACAACTCATTAGAAAGAATCATATGGAACAACTACACTTTATCACAAAGCTACTCGATATTAAAGAACCTAATATCCAAATTATGGATGCTATCAATAAGGGTAACTTCTCAAAGTAACTTCCACTTTTACTAGCGGTGGAACTTAGTTTGGGAATTTAGCTGTTATCAATAGGAATACCCACAAGTAAATCATCTCTAAACTGGAATACGATGCCCCATCTTGTCCTCATTGTGGGAAATCAAATGAAGAAATATGACTTTCAAAAACTGTCTAAGATTCCTTACCTTGAAACGACTGGTATGCCTACTAGAATTCTGCTTAGCAAGCGACGATTCAAGTGCTATCACTGTTCAAAACGATGGTGGCTGAGACTTCTATCGTCAAGAGGAATCACCAAATCCCTCGTATCATCAATCAAAAGATTACTCAAAAGCTGATTGAAAAGACTTCTATGACCTATATTTCACATCAGCTAGCCATTTCAACTTCAACTGTCATTCACAAGCTCAATGACTTTCACTTTGAATGTAACTTTAGTCATTTGCCTGAAATTATGCCCTTGGACGTTAAAACAGTCAGGTGAGTGACTGTTTCAATCGGTAGATGAAGATGAGTTTCATTGCGCAAGATTTTCATAATCTCAGTATCATAGCTGTTCTTGAGGGAAGAACAAAAGCTATCATTCAAAATCACTTTCTTCGCTACCATAGAGCTGTTCGCTGTCAGGTAGAAATTATTACTATGGATCTGTTTAGTCCTTATTATGACTTGGTTAAACAGCTTCGCTTCCGAATTTCTATGCTCAGGCTGAAACAGTCTCCCAGACTGTTTCACTCCCAAACTCTAAAATCGTTCTAGATCGTTTTCACATTGTTCAACATCTAAGCCGTGCTATGAGTCGTGTGCGTGTTCAAATCATGAATCAATTTGAACGAAAATCTCATGGATACAAGGCTATCAAGCGTTACTGGAAGCTCATTCAACAAGATAGTCGTAAACTCAGTGATAAGCGATTTTATCGTCCTACTTTTCGTATGCACTTGACCAATAAAGAGATATTAGACAAGCTTTTGAGCTATTCAGAAGACTTGAAACACCACTATCAGTTCTATGAATCTTGCTTTTTCACTTTCAGAATAAAGAGCCTAACAAATTTTTTGTACTCATTGAGGACAATCTAAAGCAGCTTCATCCTCTTTTTCAGACTGTCTTTAAAACATTACTAAAGGACAAAGAGAAAATCGTCAACACCCTTCAATTGCCTTACTCAAATGCCAAACTGGAATCGACTAATAATCTCATCAAACTTATCTAACGAAATGCCTTTGGTTTCAGAAACTTTGAAAACTTCAAAAAACGGATTTTTATCGCGCTAAATATCAAAAAACGGACAAAATGTGCCTTTCTCGAGCTTAGCTGACTTCAACCCACTACAGTTGACAAAGAGCCAATTAAAAAAAGAGAGAAGCAAACTGATTCTCTCTTAATGTATATAATATCTAGTTAACCAAAAAAAGATACGCTTACGTATCTCTGTAATGAATCGGGAAGACAGGATTCGAACCTGCGACACCTTGGTCCCAAACCAAGTACTCTACCAAGCTGAGCTACTTCCCGAGTTAAATAGAAAAATGCAC